>NZ_PSWH01000010.1:0-114965 GCF_002932105.1 Rathayibacter sp. AY1C1
GCCGTGCGGGGGAGGAGGACGGGGAGTCGGCGCCGGGGAGGAGCGTCAGGACGCGTCCTTCACCATCCCGCGGACCGAGAGCTGGACGACCAGCGGCCGGTGGTCGCTCCCGGCGTCGTCGCGGTCGTCGACGACCTGGTAGCCCGAGACCTCCCAGCGTCCGGAGAAGAGGACGTGGTCGATCGGGGCGCCGAGCGCGGGCGGGACCGAGGACGGCCAGGTGCCCAGGGCGGCGCCGCCCGCGACGGTCCCCGCGTCGCGGCAGCCGCCCAGCGCGGCCGAGCCCGGCAGCCCGGTCCAGTGGTCGACCGTGGAGTTCAGATCGCCGAGGACCACGACGTCCTCCTCCGCGGAGCAGAGCGCGGAGACCGAGAGCAGATCGCTCCGCCACTCCGCGAGGCGCGAGGGGATCGGCGCCATGGTGTGCACCGCGGCGAGGACGGGGCGCTCGGGAGTGTCGGGGCGTGCGACGAGGGACGGTGTCGATCCGGTGACGACCGCGGCGGTGTCGACGCTGTAGCCGCCGAGCGAGGGGGAGAGCAGCAGGGCCGCCCCGTCGTCGGCGCCCGACCCGGCGTAGTGGAGGGTCATCGACATCCCCTGGGCGCTGAGCGCGTTCACGACGTCCTGCGCGTGCGTCTGCGAGACCTCGAGGAGGGCGATGCCGTCGACCGCGCTCTCCCGGGCGAGCGAGGCGATCGTGTCGACGGGCACGCCGTCGTGCAGCACGTTCCAGGTCGCGAGGCGCACGTCGGCGAGGCGGTGGGCGCGCGGAGCGGCGGAGTCGTAGCCCCGCGCTCCCTGCACTCCCGCGAGCACGAGCGCGAAGACGACGCCGAGCGCTGCGAGGGCCAGCGCGAGGCGCCTGACCGGAGCGACGAGGACCGCGATCACGACCAGGACAGCGGCGAGCCCGACGGCCGCCGCGCCCGTCGCGAGCCGGAACGGCACCAGCTGGGCGAAGGGGGCCTCCCGGGCGATCCCGAAGAAGCCGGGCGCCGCGACCACCAGCAGAGCGATCGCCACGATCACCGCCACCGCGGTCTTCACCAGTCTCGTCCCCATCGCCGCCCAGGCTACTAGGGCATCGGAGGGCTCGCAGGCGGCGCGTCTACGATGAGCGCATGCATGTCGACGGGGGCCGTTACGACCTCCACACCCACTCCGTCGTCTCCGACGGCACCGAGGCTCCGGCCGTCCTGGTGCGGGCCGCGGCCGCGGCCGGGCTCGCCGGAGTGGCGCTCACCGACCACGACACGACCGGCGGCTGGGCCGAGGCGCTCGCCGCGGCCGAGGAGGCGGGCATCGACCTGCTGCCCGGCATGGAGCTCTCCTCCCGCGTCGGCTGGGCCAGCGTCCACGTCCTCGCGTACCTCGTCGATCCGGCGGATCCGGGGCTCGTGGCCGAGACCGCGCGCATCCGCTCGGCCCGCACGCACCGCGCGGAGGCGATCGTCACCGCGATCGCGGCCGACTACGACCTCACCTGGGACGACGTCCTCGCCCAGACCAGCCCGGGCACGACCATCGGGCGTCCGCACATCGCCGACGCGCTCGTCGCCCGCGGCCTGGCCACCGACCGCTCCGCGGCCTTCGCGGGGATCCTCGACTGGCGCGGCGGCTACTACCGCCCGCACTACGCGCCCGACCCGGTCGACGCCGTGCGCCTGGTCCGCGCGGCGGGCGGGGTCCCGGTCATCGCGCACCCGGCCGCGAGCGCCCGCGGGATCGCGGTCGAGTCGATCCTCCCGCAGCTCGTCGACGCCGGCCTGTTCGGCCTCGAGGTCGAGCACCGCGAGAACACGGCCGACGGCAAGCGCCGCCTGCGCGAGCTCGCCGAGCAGTACTCGCTCGTCACCACGGGCTCGAGCGACTACCACGGCACGGGCAAGCCCAACCGCCTGGGCGAGAACACGACTGCGCGCGCGACCGTCGACTCGATCCGCTCCTCCGCCCGCTGAGTCGCGGAGAGCCGCTGACAGGCGGAGAGCCGCCGGATCACCGTGACCGCTGAGGGGCGGAGAGCCGCTGAGTCGCGTGGGGACCCCGCTGAGTCGCGGGAGAGCCGCTGGGACGCCGAGAGCCCGCCCTCCCGCGACGGATCGCGGGGGGACGGGCTCGGGGCGCGGAGGCTCAGGCCTGCGCGTCGGGGCGCGGGGAGCGGCGGCGCGACCGGGTGCGGCGGCGCGGCTCGCTGTTGCCGTCGTGGTGCTCCTTGCTCTCGCTCGAGGGAGCGGGGCCGGTCTGCTGCGGAGCGGTCGAGTCGGCGGAGTCGGAGCGGGTGCGGCGGCGCGGCGGCCGGTCGCCCCGCTCGGAGCGCTCGCCGCGGTCGGAGCGCTCGCCCCGGTCCGGGCGCGCGTCGGCCTTCGCCTCGGCGGGGATCGGGGTCGGCTTCAGCCGTCCCTTGGTTCCCGCGGGGATGTCGAGGTCGGTGTAGAGGTGCGGCGACGACGAGTAGGTCTCGACCGGGTCGGGCTGGCCGAACTCCAGCGCCCGGTTGATGAGGGCCCATTTGTGCAGGTCCTCCCAGTCGACGAAGGTCACCGCGATGCCGGTCTTGCCCGCGCGCCCGGTGCGGCCGACGCGGTGCAGGTAGGTCTGGTCGTCGTCCGGGATCGTGTGGTTGATCACGTGGGTGACGTCGTTCACGTCGATGCCGCGCGCGGCGACGTCGGTGGCGATCAGGATGTCCTTCTTGCCGGCCTTGAACGCCGCCATCGCGCGCTCGCGCTGCTCCTGGTTGAGGTCTCCGTGCACGGCCGCCGCGTTGAAGCCGCGGTCGTTGAGCTCCTCGACGATGCGGGCGGCGGCGCGCTTCGTGCGGGTGAAGATGACGGTCTTGCCGCGGCCCTCGGACTGCAGGATGCGCGCGATGACCTCGTCCTTGTCGAGCGAGTGCGCCCGGTAGACGATGTGCTTGATGTTCGCCTGCGTGATGCCCTCGTCGGGGTCGGTCGCGCGGATGTGGATGGGCTTGTTCATGAAGCGGCGCGCGAGCGCGACGATCGCGCCCGGCATCGTCGCCGAGAAGAGCATGGTGTGGCGGGTGGGCGGCGTCTGCGCGAACAGCTTCTCGATGTCCGAGAGGAAGCCCAGGTCGAGCATCTTGTCGGCCTCGTCGAGGACCATCACCTGCACGTTGGCGAGCGAGAGCAGGCGCTGCCCGGCGAGGTCGAGGAGCCGGCCGGGCGTGCCGACGACGATCTGCGCGCCGGCCTTCAGCTGCTCGATCTGGCCCTCGTAGGCCTTGCCGCCGTAGATCGAGACGATCTTGGTCGGCCGGTTGGAGGCGGCCAGCTCGATGTCCTCGGTGACCTGCACGGCGAGCTCGCGGGTCGGGACGACGATGAGCGCCTTGACGCCCGGCTCCGGGTCGGTGCCGAGGGCCTGGATGAGGGGGAGGCCGAAGCCGAAGGTCTTGCCGGTGCCGGTCTTGGCCTGGCCGATGATGTCCTGCTTCTGCAGGGCCAGGGGGATCGTCTGCTCCTGGATGGGGAACGGCTCGAGGATGCCCTTGGCGGCGAGTGCGGCGACGATGTCGTCGTCGATGTTCAGATCGGAGAAAGTCACGGAGTGAAGCGCCTGTCGTGTCGAACGGTCTACGCCCCTGTACGACTCCGGGCGCAGGGTCACCGATCCAGCGCCGGTGACATCCCGGCGAGTCTACTGCTCCCGGCCCCGCCGGCCCCGGAACCCCGCTCCTCCGGCGCCCTATGCTGAGGAAATGGCTGCCTGGTTCCGACGTCGACGTCCCCTGCTCGAGGTGCCCCGCCTGACGCCCCGCGGGGAGTCGAGCCAGAAGCGCGACCGCGTCGACCTCGCCGACCTCACCCCCGAGGTGCTGCCCTACCTCGGCCAGGTCGCCTACCTCCAGCTCGCGGTGTTCGAGGTGCTGGCGCGCGCCGTCGCCGAGACCGACGACCTCGCGGACAAGGAGGCCATCTCCTCCGCCGCCGGCACGGCGCTCGCGAAGCACCACGCCGTCGTCGCCGAGCTGCGCCGCCGCGACGTGGAGCCCGGCGAGGCCATGGCGCCGTTCCGCCCAGCGATCGACACCTTCGAGCGGCTCACCCGCGGCGCGGACCTCCACGAGACGCTGCTCTCGGCGTACATCACGGCGGGCCTGCTCGACGACTTCTTCATCCGCCTCACCGGCGGGCTGCCCACCGACGTGGGGCCGCGCATCGCGCAGACGCTCGGCGCGGACACGGGCGTCGACGGCGTGATCGCGATCCTCCGCCGCGAGATCGCCGCGGACGGGCGCCTGGGCTCGCGCCTGGCCGTCTGGGGCCGCCGCCTGGTGGGCGACACCCTCCTCGTGGCGCGCTCCGCGCTGATGGGCTCGGGCAACCACGACTCCGACGAGTCGCGGATCGAGCCGGTGTTCACCGAGCTCATCGCCTCGCACACGCGCCGGATGGACGCGCTGGGGCTCACGGCCTGACGGTTCCCGGCGTCGCACTGCCCCGGAATCCGGAACGACGGAGGCGCGGAAGTCCGAGGACTCCCGCGCCTCCGGCTCGGATCAGGGGGCGACGCGTCCCGAGAGCATCGCCTGCAGGGAGGCCTCGTCGCGGCGGGCGCGGCTGCGCCCGAGCGAGAGGCCGACCGGGACGACGACCACGGCGGTCGCGACGAGGGACAGGACCCAGATCAGGCCGCCGTCCCACGGCAGGCCCGCCCAGGTCAGTGCGACCCAGACGACTGCGGCGACGAGGCCGCCGATCGCCGGGACCAGCACGGAGCCGTGCAGGTGCCGGTGCGGCAGCCCGTAGCGCGCGGCGAGACCGATCAGGACCCCGAACAGGGTGATGAAGAGGAGCTCCACGACGTGTCCGCCCGGGACGCTCTAGGCGACGAAGCCGACGCGGCGCGACTCCTCGGAGCCGACCTCGACGAAGGCGATGGTGGCGGTCGGGACGATGTAGATCTTGCCCTTCTCGTCGCGGAGGCGGAGGACGGCGGTGCCGGCCTCGAGAGCGGTGGTCACCGTCTTCTCGACCTCGGTCACGGACATCGACGACTCGAAGTTGAGCTCGCGCGGGGTGTTGACCATTCCAATACGGATTTCCACCAGCAGTGCCTTTCGGGAGGGGACGAGGGTGTCAGGATACGGGACCGCGCTCGGACGACCGCGCCGGTTTCGCGGTGAGCGGAGCGGGCGGCCGGGGCTCCCGGCGGGGACGGGCGGGAGTGTCGGACCCGGTGGCTACCGTGGTCGTGTGACCGCTCCCGCGACCCCCGCTCCCTCCACCGCAGCCTCCGTCGGCGAGGCGCTCCCGGGCGAGCCCGCGGTCGTGCTGGACGACTCCCAGCGCGCGGTGCTCGCGCTGCCCGAGGGCCGCAGCGCCGCCGTGCTCGGGGCGCCGGGGACGGGCAAGACCACGACGGTCGTCGAGCTGGTCGCCGAGCGCGTCCTCGAGCGGGGGTACCCGCCCGAGTCGGTCGTGGTGCTCGCGGCCAGCCGCACCGCCGCCACCGCCCTGCGCGACGTGCTCGCCCTGCGGCTGGGAGTGCCGACCCGGGGCCCGCTCGCCCGGACCGCGACCTCGCTCGCGTTCGAGGCGGTCACCTCCTCCGCTAAGGAGCGCGGCCTCGAGCGGCCGACCCTCCTGACCGGCGGCGAGCAGGACGCCCTCCTCTCGGAGCTCGTCGAGGGCCACCTCGAGGAGGGGACCGGCCCGCGGTGGCCGGAGGAGTTCAGCCCCGAGGTGCTGCGGCTGCGGACCTTCCGGACCGAGCTCCGCGAGTTCGGGATGCGTGCGACCGAGCACGGGCTCGACTCGGACGCGATCCGCGCCCTCGGGGTCGACGCCGAGCGAGGGGAGTGGAGCGCGGCGGCCGACGTGCTCGACGAGCTGCGCGAGGTGGTCGAGTGGATGGCGCCCCAGGCGGGCACCCGTCTGGACGCGGCGGAGTTCGCGGCCTACGCGGCCGAGGCGATCCGCGCCGGCGAGGGCGGCGAGCGGATCGACGCGCTGCGCCTCGTCGTCGTCGACGACCTCCAGGAGGCGAGCGAGTCGACGCTCGTGCTGCTGCGGGCGCTGACGGAGCGCGGGGTGACCGTGATCGCGCTGGGCGACCCGGACGTGGCGACCAGCGCCTACCGCGGCGCGGCCTCCGACACGCTCGGCCGGTTCGCCACGAGCATCGGCGCGTCCGACGTCGAGACGCTGGTGCTCGCGCGCGTGCACCGCCACTCGGCCGCGCTGCGGGCGGTCGTGTCGGCGGCCACCGAGCGGATCGGCACCGCGGCGGCCGGCCGGCAGCGGGCGGCGGTCGCGGCTCCGGCCCCCGAGGCGGGCCCGGCACCCGTCCTGGTGCTGCACGCCCCGACGGCGGCGCGCGAGGCGGCGACGGTGGCGCGGCTGCTGCGCGAGCGGCGGCTGCGCGACGGAGTGGCGTGGCGGCGGATGGCGGTCGTCGTCCGCTCCGGAGCCGCGGTCCAGCCGCTGGTGAAGGCGCTCGCGGTGGCGGAGGTGCCGACCCGCTCCGTGCTCGCCGGACGGGCGCTGCGCGACGATCACGCGGCCCGGGCGCTGCTCGTGCTGGTCGGCGTCGCGATCGGCGAGCGGCCCCTCGAAGCGGAGCTCGCGGCGGAGCTGCTGCTCGGCCCGTTCGGCGGGGTCGACCGGCTGGGGCTGCGCAGGCTCCGGCTCGCGCTCCGGGCGGAGGAGCTGGCCGGCGGCGGCATCCGCGCGAGCGACCCGCTGCTGGTCGAGGCCCTCGCCGCGCCCGGCCGATTCGCGACCATCGACTCCGCTCCCGCCCGGCAGGCCGAGCGGCTGGCCGTGACGATCGACCGGGTCCGCCGCCTGCACGAGGAGGGGGGCTCGATCGAGGAGCTCCTGTGGTCGGCGTGGGAGTCCAGCCGCGTCGCGTCCTCCTGGCGCGAGCTCGCCCTCGGCACCGGCCTGACCGCCGCCGAGGCCAACCGCAACCTCGACGGCGTGGTCGCCCTCTTCAGCGCCGCGCGCCGGTTCGTGGAGCGGGCGACCGGGCACTCCGCGGTCGGCTTCGTCACCGAGATCCTCGAGGCGGAGGTCCCCGAGGACACGCTCGCTCCGCGCTCCGTCGAGGACGCGGTCCTCATCGGCACGCCCTCCTCCGTCGTCGGCCTCGAGTTCGACGTCGTGGTGGTGGCGCGACTGCAGGACGGCGTCTGGCCCAACCTCCGCCAGCGCGGCTCGCTGCTCGATCCGGACGGCCTGCTGCGGCACGCCCGCGGCGAGGGCGGACTGCCGCTCGACGCCCGCAAGGCCACTCTCGACGACGAGCTCCGGATGTTCGCCCTGGCCGCCTCCCGCGCCCGGCGGCAGCTGGTGCTCAGCGCCGTCGCGGGCGAGGACGAGACGCCCTCCCTCTTCTTCCGGCTCACCCCGCCGGACGCGCCGCGGCTCGATCCGGCCTCCGCAGTGCCGCTCACGCTGCGCGGGGCGGTGGCGGCGCTGCGCCGGACCGCCACCACGCCGGACTCGACCGAGGCTCCCGCCGCCATCCGAGGGCTCAGCGCCCTGGCGCTCGCGGAGGTCCCGGGCGCCGACCCCTCCTCCTGGTCCGGGGTGCTCGAGCCCTCGACCACGGAGCCGCTCTTCGACGTCGGCGACCCCCAGCGTCCCGTCTCCGTCTCGCCGAGCCGCCTCGAGGCCTTCGAGCGGTCCCCTCTGGATTGGTTCGTCGACGCCGTCTCCGGCTCCACGACGAGCACGGCGATGGGGGTCGGCACCCTCGTGCACTGGGTCCTCGAGAACGCCGAGCGGCCCGATCCGCAGGAGCTGTGGGCGGCTCTCGAGTCGCGGTGGCCGGAGCTGGTCTTCGAGTCGCCCTGGCTGGGGGAGCGGCAGAAGCGCGTCACACGGCGGCTGATCGACGGCCTCGCGGGCTACCTCGCCGACTTCGAGCGCGGGGGAGGCGTGGTGCTCGGCCGCGAGCAGCAGTTCGAGCTCGACGTCCCGCCCGCCCGGGTGCGGGGCTCGATCGACCGCGTCGAGCGCGCGGCCGACGGCGCCGTCACGATCGTCGATCTCAAGACGGGCCGCAGCACCCCCCGCAAGGACGACATCGCCGAGCACGCGCAGCTGGGCAGCTATCAGCTCGCCGTCGCCGAAGGGGCGATCGAGGCGGCCGATCCGGCCGACGGGGGAGGCGCGAAGCTGCTCTTCGTGGCGACGGGCGTGCGCGGGAAGCCGTACCGCGAGGTGGTCCAGGAGCGCTTCGGCGAGGAGGAGCTGGAGCGGCTGCGCGATCGCGTCCGCGCCGCGGCCCTGGGCATGGCGGCGGCGGGCTTCTCGGGCCTGCTCGACGCGATCCCGTTCTCCCCCGGCGACGCCCTGCGGTACCGCATCCACGCGGTGCCCGAGGTCCCGGGGGACGGACTCCTGGCGATCGACGAGGTCGACGAGACAGAGGACCCGGAGGACTCCGAGGAGCCGGGTCCCGATGCGCCGGCCGATCCATCCGGCCCCGCCGACCCCGACCCCTCCGCCGTCCTCGAGGAGGAGCTGCCGTGATCGACGCCCTGACCATCGCCGAGCGCCTCGACCTGCGCCCGCCCACCGCCGAGCAGCGCGCCGTCATCGAGGCGCCGCTCGAGCCTGCCCTGGTGGTCGCCGGTGCCGGCAGCGGCAAGACCGAGACGATGGCGAACCGCGTCCTCTGGCTCCTCGCGAACGGCCACGCGGCGCCGTCGGAGGTGCTCGGCCTCACCTTCACCCGCAAGGCGGCGGCCGAGCTCGGCGAGCGCATCGGGCGGAGGATCGACCAGCTCGGCGCGGCGGGCCTGCTCCCGCTCGCGCCCGGGCAGTCGGCGCCCGACCCGTTCGAGGCCGCCACCGTCTCGACCTACAACGCCTTCGCGAACACGATCTTCCGCGACAACGCCGCCCTGATCGGCCGCGAGGGGGACGCGACCGTGCTCTCCGAGGCCTCCGCCTGGCATCTCGCGCGGGGAGTCGTGGCCGACACGGCCGATCCGCGCATCCTCGAGGTGGAGGCGGGGATCGACCGGCTGACCGACCTCGTCGTCTCGCTCGCGCACGACCTCGCCGACAACCTCGCCGATCCGGCCGCGGTCGCCGCGTTCGCCGAGGACTTCCTCCGCCTGGGCGAGCTGCCGCGCGGAGGCAGCGGCTCGGGGCTCTACCGCGAGCTCGAGAAGGCGCTGCAGGCCGTGGGCGCGCTGCCGGTGCTGACGGCGCTCGCCGAGCGGTTCCAGGAGGCGAAGGCCGAGCGCGGCTTCGTCGAGTTCTCGGACCAGGTGGCCCTCGCGCTGCGGATCGTCGACCGGGTGCCGCGGATCGTGGACGAGCACCGCGCGAGGTACCGGGTGGTGCTCCTCGACGAGTACCAGGACACCTCCGTGCTGCAGACCCGCCTCCTCTCGCGGCTCTTCGCCGGGCAGGGAGTGATGGCCGTGGGCGACCCGCACCAGTCGATCTACGGCTGGCGCGGTGCGAGCGCCGAGGGGCTCGGCCGCTTCGGCACCGATTTCGGGGGAGCGGGCCGCTTCTCCCTCAGCACGAGCTGGCGCAACGGCCGCCGCGTGCTGACCGCCGCGAACGCGATCGTGGAGCCGCTGTCGGCGGGGAGCGCGGTCGCGGTCGACACGCTGAGCGCGGGGCCTCAGGCCTCCGAGCACCCGGTCGAGCTCACCTTTCCCGAGACGATCGAGGAGGAGGCGGACGACGTCGCCGCCTGGTTCGCCGGGCGGCTGCGCGAGAACGCCGAGCCGCCGTCGGCCGCGGTGCTCTTCCGGGTGCGCGCGCACATGGACCGCTTCGCCGCCGCGCTGGCGAAGCACGGCGTCCGGTACCACATCCTCGGCATCGGGGGCCTGCTGCGGCAGCCCGAGATCGCCGACCTCGTCGCCGCGCTCACCGTGGTCGAGGACCCGGCCGCCGGCAGCGAGCTCGTCCGCCTCCTGGCCGGCGCCCGCTGGCGTCTGGGCGTCCGCGACCTCAAGGCGCTGCGCGACCTCGCCTCGTGGCTCGCGGCGCGCGACCACGCCCACCGGCTGCTCCCGGAGGAGGTGCGCGAGCGGATGCGCGCGTCCGTCACCGAGGGCGAGGGCGGCTCGATCGTCGAGGCCCTCGACTTCATCGCGGCGCGCCGCCCCGGCGACGACGGGCGGATCGACCACTCCGCGCTCGGCGGGTTCAGCGCCGAGGGCCTGCGGCGCCTGCACGAGGCGGGCACCCTGTTCGCCCGGCTGCGCGCCCGGGCCGGGCTCGACCTCCTCGACTTCGTCACCCTGGTCGAGCAGGAGCTGGGCCTGGACATCGAGGTCGAGGCGAACGAGTCGCGCGGGGACGGCCGCGCCAACCTCGAGGCCTTCCGGGAGGCGGTGGCCGGGTACCTGCAGACGGACGACCGCGGCGCCGGCACCGGTTCCTCCCTCCGCGGATTCCTCCGCTGGCTCGTCCTCGCGGACAAGCGCGACGGCCTGGCCCCGCGACCGGAGGACCCGGAACCGGGGACGGTGCAGCTGCTGACGATCCACGGCTCCAAGGGTCTGGAGTGGGACCTCGTCGCCGTCCCGCGGATGGTCGACGGCGAGCTCCCCGGCACGCCGGTCGAGGGCTTCCGCGGGTGGGTCAGACTGGGCGCGATGCCCTACGCGTTCCGCGGCGACGCCGCCGAGCTCCCCGATCTCGCCTGGCGCGGCTGCAGCACGCAGAAGGAGGTCGTCGACGCGATCGGAGCGTTCGGCGACACCCTCCGCGAGCGCAACGAGGCGGAGGAGCGGCGTCTCGCCTACGTGGCCGTCACGCGGGCGCGTCACCACCTCCTGCTCAGCGGCTCGTGGTGGGCCGGCCAGGCCAAGCCGCGCGGACCGGGCGTCTTCCTCCGCGACCTCGAGGAGGCCGGCACGATCCCGCCGCTGCCGACCGAGCCCGCGAACGAGGAGAACCCGCTCGAGCGGGCCCCGCGCACGTTCCGCTGGCCGCACGATCCGCTCGGCTCCCGCGGCGACCGGGTCCGCGCCGCCGCCGCCCGGGTCCGCAGCGCCGAGCCCGCTCTGCTGGGGGCGCGCGGCGACGACATCCGCCTGCTGCTCGCCGAGCGGGCGGTGCGGCTGGCCGGGGGCGAGCGCACGCCGCTGCCCACCCGCATCCCCGCCTCCCGGTTCAAGGACATCGTCAGCACGCCGGACGAGGTCGCGGCGCAGCTGCGCCGGCCGATGCCGGAGCGCCCCTACCGGCAGACCCGGCTCGGCACGACGTTCCACTCCTGGGTCGAGAACCGCTTCGGCGTCCAGAGCGGGGCGGAGGCGGTCGACACCTTCCCCGACGAGCTCGACGACGCCGGCCCCACGAGCGTCGAGCAGGAGCGGCTCGACGCCCTGATCGCCATCTTCGAGCGCTCGGAGTGGGCCGACCGGCGCCCGGAGGCGGTCGAGATCGAGATCCACCTCCAGCTCGCCGGCCACGTCGTCGTCTGCAAGCTCGACGCGGTGTACCCGACGGAGGACGGCGTGCAGATCGTCGACTGGAAGACCGGGCGGGCGCCGAAGGACGCCGCCGACCTCGAGCTCAAGCAGTTCCAGCTCGCGCTGTACCGGCTCGCCTACTCGCGCTGGCGGGGGGTTCCGCTCGAGAGCGTCGACGCCGTGTTCTACTTCGTCGCCGACGACCTCGTGCTGCGGCCCGAGCGGTTCTACTCCGAGCGCGAGCTCGCGGAGTCGCTCTCCTCGGCGACGGGAGCGAGCCCGCGGCCGTGAGCGGAGGAGCCCGTGCGGGCTCCCGGCGTGCGGTTGAGGAGCTCCTCGACCTCCGAGACCTCCAGCACCGGGCCGGTGTCGGTCGAGAGGGGCGCGGAGAGGTCGCCCAGCACGCTGTCGACCAGCGTGTCGAGCATGGCGACCGCGTCGTCCACGATGGCGGAGTCGTCGGTCTCGGTGCCGTGCAGCAGCCAGCGGGCGAGTTCGAGCTCGGCGTAGAGCTGGGCGCGCTGGCGGATCGTGCGGTCCACTGCTCCCGCGCGCATCCGGGAATAGGCGGAGAGCGCCGTCTCGGAGCCCGGGGCGCTCAGCAGCCAGTGCAGGTCGCGCGCCGGGTCGCCGACCCGCAGCGCCGCCCAGCCGAGCACGGCCGCGACGACGTCGCCGGAGCGGAGGAAGGAGTCGGCGGTCATCGAGCCGTTCACCACGGTCGGGTCGAACTGCCAGAGCGCCTCGTCGGAGGAGGCCGACTCCCAGCGCGCGACGAGCGCCGCCGGGACGTGGCCGGTGTCGGCCGCGCGCTCGATCACCGCGACCGTCTCGTTCACGCTGTCGCGCGCGGTCGCGATCGGCAGGCCCGCCTCCTGGACGAACGACACCGGGAGCGAGTGGATCGCCCCGACGGCCCGGCCGATCGAGTCCGCGAGCCCGCTCTGCGCGGCCACGTCGTCGATGAGGACGCGATCTCCCTCGAGGTACTCGTAGACGACCGCGCGGGTGCCGTCGAACGGCGTCTGCCCGACGCTCTCCTGCAGATCGAAGGGCAGGCGGCTGCGGATGCCGGCGGTCAGCGCCCGGAGCGCGACGAGGTCGCCGAGCTGCTCCTGCTCCGCGAGCGCGGACGTGGGCACGCGCACGACGAGGCGGGCGCCCTCGCGCGTCGTCAGCAGGGCGGAGTCGAAGTCGCCGTGCGTCGAGGAGGTGAAGGGGCGCGCGGAGCGGACGTCGAGGCCCTCGACGGCCGAGGTGGCCAGCGCGGCTAGAGTGAGATGGGATCTGGCCATGGTTTCCAGGGTAGGCGGCTCGTGCCCGGCCGGCCCGCCGCCACGCGCTGTCCCGCCGATGCCGTCGAAGGCCCGCGACAGCGGTCCTCGCGGCCCCCGTCACGAAATGAGCCCCGGATGTCACTGCCCTTCGCCGATCGCCTCCCGCTCTCGCGACAGGCGGCCGACCGCGACGGCGTCGGACGCTCGCGGCCCGCGCTCTTCGACGAGCTGCTCGCCGATCCCGCCACCCGCGTGCTCGTCCTGCACCACGACCGGACCCTGGTCGAGGCCGACCGCCTCGTCCTGCGCCGCCCCGAGGACGTGACCGCCGGAACCCTCCGGATCTACCTCGGCCGCACGCTCGCCGAGGCCCCCGGCGAGCCGGTCGGAACCCCCGTCATCGCGACCGTCCTCACCGACGCGGCCGCCGCCGAGCTCGAGCCCGACGAGGAGCGGTGGAGCGGCCTGCGCCCGATCGCCGAGCGCCTGAGCGACCGCGACGCGGGCCTGTTCACCGAGGCTCTCGCCATCGCGAACTGGCACGCCTCGCACGGCTACTCGCCCCGCAACGGCGACCCGACCGTCGTCGAGCAGGGCGGCTGGGTCCGCCGCTCGCCCACCGACGGCAGCCAGGTCTTCCCGCGCACGGATCCGGCGATCATCGTCTGCGTCCTCGACGCGGACGACCGCCTCCTCCTCGGCTCGAACGCGATGTGGGGCACCGGCCGCTTCTCCCTGCTCGCCGGCTTCGTCGAGCCGGGCGAGTCGCTCGAGGCCGCCGTGATCCGCGAGATCGGCGAGGAGTCGGGCATGCGCGTCGTCGACCCGCAGTACCTCGGCTCGCAGCCCTGGCCCTTCCCCGCCTCCCTCATGGTCGGCTTCACCGCCCGCCTCGCCGAGGACCAGTCCCCGGAGGATCTGCTCCCGGACGGCGAGGAGATCGTCGAGCTGCGCTGGTTCACCCGGCAGCAGCTGCACGACTCGCTCGAGTCCGTGCTGCTGCCCGGCCGCTCGTCGATCGCCCGCGCGATGATCGAGGACTGGTACGGAGGCGAGCTGGAGAACGGCCCGATCGCGTGACCCTGCTCGACGGACTCGACGAGGGGCAGCGCGAGGCGGCGGAGGCGCTGCTGGGGCCGGTCTGCGTCCTCGCGGGAGCGGGCACGGGCAAGACCCGGACGATCACGCACCGCATCGCGCACGGAGTGGCGACCGGCGTCTACACGCCCGGTCGCGTCATGGCACTGACCTTCACCAGCCGCGCCGCGGCCGAGCTGCGCTCGCGCCTGCGGGTGCTCGGCGCCGGGGGCGTCCAGGCCCGCACGTTCCACGCAGCGGCTCTCTCGCAGCTCGGCTACTTCTGGCCGCAGCTGGTGGGGGGCACGATGCCCCAGCTGCTCGACGGCAAGGCCCGCCTGCTCGGGCACGCGGCCGAGCGGCTCCGCCTGAAGCTCGACACGGCGACGCTTCGCGACCTCTCGGCCGAGATCGAGTGGCGGAAGGTGTCCGCCCTCTCCCTCGAGCAGTACGCCGTCGCCGCCCGCACGCGCCCCCTGCCCGGACGGCTCACCCTGGAGCAGACGGTCGCGCTCGTGGACGAGTACGAGGGGCTGAAGGACCAGCGCCGCCAGATCGACTTCGAGGACGTCCTGCTCGTGACCGCCGGGATGCTCGAGTCCGAGCCCGCGATGGCGATGCAGGTGCGCGAGCAGTACCGCTTCTTCGTCGTCGACGAGTACCAGGACGTCTCGCCGCTGCAGCAGCGGCTCCTGGAGCTCTGGCTCGGCGACCGGAGCGACCTCTGCGTCGTCGGCGACGCCAGCCAGACCATCTACTCCTTCGCGGGTGCGCGGGCCGACTACCTCCTCGACTTCCCGTCCCGCTGGCCGGCCGCCACCGTGGTGCGCCTGGAGGAGAACTACCGCTCGGCCGTGCCGATCGTGCAGACCGCGAACCGCCTCATGCGGGGCAGGCCCGGCGCCCTCTCGCTCCACGCCGTCGCCGCCGCCGAGGCGCCGGAGCCCGCGATCGACGCCTACCCGGACGACATCGCGGAGGCGCGCGGGATCGCGGCGCGGGTCGCGGCCGACATCGAGGCGGGGGTGCGCCCCTCCGACATCGCGGTCCTCTTCCGCACCAACAGCCAGTCGGCGGTCATCGAGCACGCCCTGCACGAGCGTGGAGTGAGCGCGCACATGCGCGGCGGCAAGCGCTTCTTCGACCTGCCCGAGGTGAAGCAGGCCGTGATGCAGCTGCGCGCGGCGTCCGTGTCGATCAGCGGCGAGCCGCTGTTCAAGTCGGTGAGCGACGTCCTCCGCTCGCTCGGCTGGAGCGCCGAGCCCCCGTCGGCGCCCGGTGCGGTGCGCGACCGGTGGGAGTCGCTGGACACGCTGGCCCGCCTCGTCGACGAGGCCCCTGCCGGATGGACCTTCCGCCAGTTCACCGACGACCTGATCGCACGCCAGCAGGTGCACCACGAGCCGGACCGCGGCGCGGTCACCCTCGCCACGCTGCACTCGGCGAAGGGCCTCGAGTGGGAGTCGGTGCACCTGATGGGGCTCGCCGAGGGCCTGCTGCCGATCTCGTACGCCGCCGGCCTCGAGGCGATCGACGAGGAGCGGCGCCTCCTCTACGTCGGCATCACCCGGGCCCGCCGGCGCCTGCGCCTCTCGTGGGCGCGCTCGACGGTCGGCCGCGTCACGCGGAGGGAGCCGTCGCGCTTCCTCGAAGAGCTCGGCACGCGCACTCGGGGTGCGGCTCCCGCTCCCGCACGGTGAACGCTCCGGAGGCGTCGCTGTAGACCCGCTCGGCCGCGCGGAGCCCTCGCCAGCCCGCGAGGAGCCGCCGCAGCACGGCGTCGGCGGCCGCCACGGCGATCGCCGCGCTCGCGAGCGGCGTGCGGGTGGGGGCTGAGCGGCCGAGCACCTGGATCACGAGGCGCGCGCGATCCGGGTCGAGGTCCATCCGGTCCCGCTCGGCGCAGTGCAGGCACGGTCCGGACCCCGGCTCCACCAGGGGTCCGAGGCGCACCGATTCGTCGCCGAACACCACCGCCAGGTGCGGCACATCGGCCGCGAGCCAGTGCGCGGCGCGGGCGGGGGCGACCGCGAAGTCGGCGATCAGCACGGCGAGGTCCGGCGTCCCGTCGTCGGCGAGCAACGAGCAGCCCTCGCTCCGGAGCAGCGTGCGCAGTGCGTCCGGTGCTGCGCCCGTCCCCTCGACGACGACCCGCGGTGCCGGGGGAGGGCCGGGCTCGACGCTGCGCAGCAGGACCGGCCGGAGCGCCTCGAGCACCTCGTCGACACGCGCCTCGCTCGCTCCGGCGCGCGCCGCGATCAGGCGGACGGTGCCGGCGCTGGTGCCCACGCGGAGGGCGTCGAGCAGCAGCTCCTCCGGGTAGCCGACGCCGTCCAGGACCGCGTGCGGCCGGTCGAGGCCGAGCTGCACCGCGGTCGCTGAGCGCCAGAGCAGGGGGAGTCGGGGATCGAGCCGGAGCACCATCCGGCGATCATGGCCGAGACCGGCCCGGCGCCGCGCGAGTTGTCCACAGGCGGGCGCCGGACGGGGGGTCAGACGGGGCGGTCGCCCGTGGGGGAGGAGCCGCGGTCGTCGTCGTCCGGCGAGCCGGCGTCGTCGGTCGTGTCCGGAGCGTCTCCGGAGGCGCCGTCGCCCTCGCGCGGCATCGTGCCGTTCAGCAGGTCCTCCAGCGCGCGGTCCATCTCGTCGGGCTCCGGGGTCTCGCCGCGGGCCTCGGCCGTGAGCCGGGCGACGAGCGCGCTCGGGTCGTCCAGGTCCTCCGAGCCGGGGAGCAGGTCGGGGTGCGACCAGAGGGAGTCGCGGGCCTCGGGCCCGACGGCGTCGGTCACGGCCTGCCACATCGCGGCGGCCTCGCGGAGGCGGCGCGGGCGCAGCTCCAGCCCGACGAGGGTCGCGAAGGCGGACTCGGCCGGGCCGCCGGAGGCGCGGCGGCGGCGGACCGTCTCGGCGATCGCCCCGGCGCTGGGCAGGCGGGAGGTCGCCGCCGCGGTGACGACGTCGACCCACCCCTCGATGAGGGCGAGGACGGTCTCGAGGCGGCCGTGCGCGGCGAGCTGCTCCTCCGTCTTCGGCGGGATGAGCGCGCCGGAGGTCATCGCGTCGCGGAGCTCCTCGGGGTTCGACGGGTCGAAGCCCTCGGCCAGCTCCTCGAGGCGGGTGGTGTCGATGCTGATCCCGCGCGCGAAGTCGGTGATCTGCGAGATGAGGGCGAGACGGAGCCACTTGCCGTGCCGGAAGAGGCGGGCGTGCGCGAGCTCGCGGACCGCCAGGTACAGCTGCACCTGGTCCAGCGGGATGTCGAGGCCCTCACCGAACGCGGCGACGTTCTGCGGCAGGATCGCCGCGTCGTTCTCCTCCAGCAGCGGGATGCCGATGTCGCCGCCCGAGACGACCTCGGCGGCGAGCTGCCCGACGACCTGGCCCAGCTGCAGGGCGAACAGGGTGCCGCCGATCCCGCGCATCATGCCCTCGGCACCGGCGATCATCGCCTGCATCTCCTCCGGGGCCTGCTCGCGGAGCACGCGGGTCAGCGCGTCCGAGATGCTCAGCGCCACCGGCTCGGCGAGCTGGGTCCAGACCGGCATCGTCAGGGAGATCCACTCGAGGCGGCTGATCGAGCGCGGCGTGCGGCTCAGCTCGGAGACGTACGCGACCTCGTCGAGCCAGAGCGCGGCGACGCCGAAGGCCGCGTCGATCGGAGCCCGCACGGAGTCGGACACCGGCGCGGACTCGGCGCGCGCGAGCTGCTTCGCCTGCTCGAGCGAGAGCGTCCAGTTGACGCCGCCGTCGCCGTTCTGCTGCATCGCACTCTGCAGCTGCGAGAGCAGGTTCTGCAGGGCCACCGGGTCGTTCGGCAGTCCCGCCGCTCCGGCGAGCTGCGAGGGGTCGACCGGGCCGTTCCCCGACAGGAACTGCCGCAGCATCTCCCGGAACTCGTCCTCGGAGCCGCCGCCCGCTCGGTCCGCACTGTCGCCATCGGCCATCGGGATCAGCCCTCCGTCGCTCACGTGAATCCGGTCGCCGCACCGCCTCCGCGGCCCTGCACAGGGCGCCGGTTCCGGCGCGACTCCCAGTCGTGCAAGCTACGTTAGCCCGAGCGCCCGGGGCCTCGGCGTGCAGAGCACCGCTCGGGCCCAGCCCGCTTCCGCCCGCCGCGAACATCCCGGCGGAGCCGCTCCACCCGTTGCCAGAAAGGCCCCCGTGTCGCTGTTCTCCGACGACCCGCGCCCCTCCTCCTCCCCGCGCCGCCCGTGGGTCGGACCGGTCGTCCTCCTCTCGGGTGTCGCCGTCGTGGTCGGTCTGGGCGTCGCGCCCGCCCCCTACGTGATCGAGCAGCCCGGCCCCGTGTTCGACACCCTGGGCAGCAGCAAGGACGTGCCCCTCATCTCGATCCCGGACCGCACCACCTATCCCACGGCCGGCACGCTCGACATGCTCACCGTGTCGGTCGTCGGCAACCCGCAGAGCCTGCCCACCTGGGTCGAGGTCGCGAGCGCCTGGTTCGACAGGACCAAGGCGGTCGTCCCGGTCGACGCGATCTTCCCTCCCTCCTCCACGGTCGAGGAGCGCGACGAGGCGAACCAGGCCGAGATGACCGACTCCCAGCAGGAGGCGATCGCCGCCGCGCTCACCGAGCTCGGCTACCCCGTCGAGCAGCGCGTCTCGGTCGTGCAGGTGCCCGAGGGCTCCCCGGCCGAGGGCGTCCTGGAGGCGGGGGACGAGATCCTCGCGGTCGCGGGCACCCCTGTCGCCGACGCGACCGCCCTGCGCGCGACCCTGCAGACCCTCGGCACCGGCTCCCCGGTGCAGGTCAGCATCGAGCGCGAGGGCGTCCGGCAGGAGGTGGAGGTCACGCCGCGCGACTCGAACGGCGCCGCCGTCATCGGCGTCCTCCCCGGAGCGGCCTTCGACTTCCCGTTCGAGGTCGACATCCAGCTGGACGACGTGGGCGGGCCGAGCGCGGGCATGATGTTCGCCCTCGGGATCATCGACAAGCTCACCGAGGGCGAGCTCAACGGCGGGCGGAGCGTCGCCGGGACCGGCACGATCGACGCGGCCGGCGAGGTCGGCGCCATCGGCGGGATCCGCCAGAAGCTCTACGGGGCGGAGGGCGCCGGAGCCGAGTACTTCCTCGCCCCCGGGACCAACTGCAACGAGGTCGTCGGCCACGTCCCCGACGGGCTCGACGTGCTCGCGGTCTCGACCCTCGACGACGCCCTCGCCGCACTGAAGGGCATCGCCGCGGGCGACACCTCCGGGCTGCCGGACTGCAGCACCGCCGCTCCCCTCGACTGATCCCGCCCGCCGACCCCGGGTCGACGCCCAGGTGAGCCGGACAGCCGTCGCATAGCATGGGTGGCCTCCCCTCACATCTCGACAGCAAGAGGCCCTCACGTGAGTTCCACAGCAACCGAAACCCCGCCGCGGAAGAGACGGAGCGTCCTCGCCGTCACTGTCGTGGTGGTGGCCGTCCTGGTGGTGGCGTTCTTCGTCTTCGCCGGTCTGTACACCGACATCCTCTGGTACGACCAGCTCGGCTTCCTCTCCGTGCTCACGACGCAGTGGGCGGCGGCGGGCGGTCTCTTCGTCATCGGCTTCGTCGCCATGGCGGTGCCGGTGTTCATCAGCCTGATGCTGGCTTACCGCCTCCGGCCGGTCTACGCGAAGCTCAACTCGCAGATCGACCGCTACCAGCAGGTCGTGGAGCCGCTGCGGCGCCTGGCCACCTTCGGGATCCCCGCGGTGCTCGGCCTCTTCGCCGGCGTCTCCTCCGCCACCCGCTGGCAGACGAGCCTCACCTTCTGGAACCGCACGCCCTCGGGCACCACGGATCCGCAGTTCGGCCTCGACACGTCGTTCTACCTCTTCGAGCTGCCCTTCTACCAGAGCATCGTCGGCTTCGCGTCGGCGGTCCTGCTGATCTCGGCGTTCGCGACCCTCGCCACCGGCTACCTCTACGGAGCGATCCGGGTGAACGGCCGCGAGATCCGCATCTCGAAGGCCTCGCGCATCCAGCTGGCGGTCATCGCCGCCCTCTACCTCGCCGTGCAGGCGGTCAGCCTCTGGCTCGACCAGTACGCGACGCTCGCGCAGCAGGGGCCCCGCATCACCGGCGCCACCTACTCCACCGTCAACGCGACGATCCCGGGCCTGCAGATCCTGGCCGGCATCGCGGCGCTGGTCGCGATCCTCTTCGTCGTCACCGCCTTCATCGGCCGCTGGCGCTTCCCGGTCATCGGCACCGCGCTGCTGATCGTGTCGAGCCTGCTCGTCGGCTCCCTCTACCCCTGGATCGTGCAGAAGTTCCAGGTCGAGCCCAACGAGCGCACGCTCGAGCAGCCCTTCATCCAGAACAACATCGACATGACGCGCCAGGCCTACGGCGTCAGCGACGTCGACGTCATCCCCTACGACGCGACCACCGACGCGGAGCCGGGCGCCCTGCGCTCGGACGCCGAGACCACCGCGAACATCCGCATCCTCGACCCCGCCGTCGTCACCGACGCGTTCTCGCAGCTGCAGCAGTTCCGCCAGTACTACAAGTTCGGCGACACGCAGAACGCGCTCGACGTCGACCGCTACTCCATCGACGGATCGACGCAGGACGCCGTGGTCGGCGTCCGCGAGCTGAACCTCAACGGCCTCGGCACCAACCAGACCTGGTACAACCAGACGCTGGTCTACACCCACGGCTACGGCCTGGTCGCCGCGTACGGCAACCAGCGCTCGGCCGACGGCGAGCCGGTGTTCATCGAGTCCGGCGTCCCGACGACGGGCGACCTCGGTGACTACGAGCCGCGGATCTACTTCGGCGAGAACTCCCCGCCGTACTCGATCGTGGGCGGCAACGACTCGCGCGACATCGAGCTCGACTACCCCTCGGGCACCGACGGCGCGCAGCAGACCTACACGACCTTCGACGGCGAGGGCGGCCCCGCTCTCGACAACGTCTTCAAGAAGCTCGTCTACGCGATCAAGTTCCAGTCCGAGCAGATCTTCCTCTCGGACGGCGTGAACGACGACTCGCAGATCCTCTACGACCGCGATCCCGTGCAGCGCGTCCAGAAGGTCGCGCCGTACCTCAAGCTCGACTCCGACGCCTACCCGACCGTCGTCGACGGCCGCGTGAAGTGGGTCGTCGACGGGTACACCACCTCGGCCGACTACCCGTACTCGGAGGTGCAGAGCCTCTCGCAGGCGATCGCCGACACGAACACGCAGCAGCAGTTCCCGACCGACGACGTCAACTACATCCGCAACTCGGTGAAGGCGACCGTCGACGCGTACGACGGCAGCGTCACGCTCTACGCGTGGGACACCGAGGACCCGATCCTGCAGACCTGGCAGAAGATCTTCCCGACCACGGTGAAGCCCGTGAGCGACATGTCGGGCGAGCTGCTCAGCCACGTCCGGTACCCGGAGGACCTCTTCAAGGTCCAGCGCGCGGTCCTCGGCACCTACCACGTCACCGACGCGGGCTCCTTCTACTCCCGCGAGGACGCCTGGGCGACGCCGAACGACCCGACGAGCGGAGCCGCGACCACGGCCGCCGCGACCGGCACCAGCCTGCAGCCTCCGTACTACCTGACGCTGCAGACGCCGGATCAGGACGTGCCGTCGTACTCGCTCTACTCGACGTACATCCCGGCGAGCGTCCAGGGCGCGCAGGCCAGCCGCAACGTGCTGACCGGCTACCTCGTGGCCGACTCCGACGCCGGCTCGACGGCGGGCTCCGTGGCCGACGGCTACGGCACGCTCCGCCTGCTCGAGCTGCCGAAGGACGACACGGTGCCCGGCCCCGGCCAGGTGCAGAACGCGTTCACCACCGACCCGACGGTCGCGAACGAGCTGAACATCCTCTCCCGCGGCGACACCACCGTCACGAGGGGCAACCTGCTCACGCTGCCGGTCGGCGGCGGCCTGCTCTACGTCCAGCCGATCTACGTGCGCTCCAACGGAGACACGAGCTTCCCGCTCCTGCAGAAGGTGCTGGTCGCGTTCGGTGACGACATCGCCTTCGAGGACACCCTCGACGCGGCCCTCGACAGCCTCTTCGGCGGCGACTCGGGAGCCGACGCGGGCGACACCGGCACGCCGACGACTCCGGACGCGGGCACCGGCACCTCGGGCGGCGACACCGGAGGCGACGCGGGCGGCACGACCGGCGGCACCGGCTCCACGCCGGCCACGGGCGACCAGACGGCGCTGCAGCAGGCGCTGAACGACGCGCGGGACGCCCTCACGGCTCGCGAGAACGCCCTCAAGGCGGGCGACCTCACCGCCTTCGCGGCGGCGGACGAGCAGCTGACCGAGGCGCTCTCGCGGGCGCTGCAGGCCGAGGGCGGCCAGTAGCCCGCATGGTGCAGGTCGACCGCGGCGAGCACCTCCGCTCGGGTGAGTGGCTCGAGCTGAACCGCACGTACTGGGAGGAGCGCACCGGCGAGGGTGCTCTCCACCCGGAGCTCGTCACCGCGGCGCTCCTCGACCCCGGTCCGAGGATCCTCCAGCTCGGCTCGGGCGACGGGCTCGACGCGCTCGAGCTCGCCGAGCGCGGCGCCCGCGTGGTGGGCGTCGACTTCTCGATGCCCGCCGTGCGCCGAGCACGCGCCGGCGCCGCGGACAGGGACCTCGCCGGCTCCGCCCGCTTCGTCTGCGCGAACCTCTACGAGCTGCGGCACATGCTGCCGGAGCCCGACTCGTTCGACGTCGTGCTCTGCAGCGCCGGCGTCGTCTCGTGGCTCCCCGACCTGGAGGAGTGGGCGCGGCTGGTGGAGTGGTTCGTCGCCCCCGGCGGCGCGGTGCTCGTCGTCCCGTCGTCGTCCGCTCTCGTCGACGCCGACGTCCGCACCTGGTCGCGCACCTCGTCCGAGCTCGCAGCCGCCCTGACGGCGGTCGGGCTGAGCGTGGACGGGAGCGCCGTGCTGCGCGCCGCCAAGCCCGCCTGAGACCGGAGCCCGCTCCCACCGCCGCGTCGATTTGCACCGGCGCCGGAACGCGTGTAATGTCTCTTCTTGTGCCGCGGGGTGGAGCAGTTCGGTAGCTCGCTGGGCTCATAACCCAGAGGTCGTAGGTTCAAATCCTGCCCCCGCAACAAGAAAGCGAAAGCCGGTCCTGAGAAGGGCCGGCTTTCGTCGTTAACACGGGTCGCGGACGTGCTGCCCGCGGCCGACAGTGCGCGGGCGGAGACCTCAGTCGCCCTCGATCACGCTCAGCACGTTGCCCGCCGGATCGCGGAACCAGCAGATCGTCGGCCCGTGGCCGCGCATCACTCCGTCCGCATCGGTCGGCAGCGACGGGTCGTCGTAGATCGCCGTGGTGACGCCTGCCGCGTGCAGCTCGGCGACCGCCACGTCGACGTCCTTCACCGAGAAGTTCAGGATCGTGAACGACGCCGGCTCGTGGTCCGGCTTCGGGTACGCGATCGCGCGGCCTCCGCCCGGCAGCCGGATGTCGAGGATCCCCATCGCGTTCAGCTCGACCTCGAGCCCGAGCACTCCGCCGTAGAAGGCCCGCGCCGCCTCCACGTCGTCCACGCTGAAGCCGCCGAAGGCCCTCTCGCTCCGGATCATCGCCGTCCTCCGTCCCGCGGCCGCACCGTCGCGCCCGCTCCGCTCCGGACGCTACTCCGGTCGCCCGTCCGCGTCACCGTCGGATCCGCCCGGCGCCGCCGCCGACTTCGTGCCGGGCTCGCGCGACCCGCATCCGCGGACCGGCCTCCCGACGCTCCGCGCCGACGCGTGTGCCGGACCGGCCCGCACGTTAGGCTCGACCCCGATGCGAGGGGTGCTGCTGTGAGGGACGAACGCGGGGACGACGGCTCGAACGAGGGGCTCGGCGACCGCCCGACCCGGCGGAGCCCGCGGCAGGCGCCGCACGCGGCACGCGTCGCCACTCCGGTCCTCACGCCCGTCCGCCCCGTGCGGCGCCGCCGGGGCCGTGTCTTCCGCGCGACCGTCAGCACGGTCGCCCTCGCCGCCATCGCGGGCCTCGTGGCGGTCTCCGCGCTCCCCGCCTACTCCTTCGACCCGGCACCCGATTCGCAGGCCGCCGTCGAGGCCGCCGCCCGCGTGCAGGCGCTCGGCAACCAGAAGCTCACCGTCGCGCCGACCGCGGTCCAGGAGCAGGTCATCCGCGACTCCTTCACCGCACCGACCCAGGCCCAGCTCGACGAGGCGGCCGCCCAGGCGCGCGCGCTCGCCGCCGCCGAGCAGGCCGCCCGCGACGCCGAGACCGCCCGCCTCGCCCAGGAGGCGCAGGTCGCGGCAGGCGCGACCGGCGCGGACGGTGCCGCCGCGGGCAGCGGCGGCACTAGCACCTCGGTCACGCCCCGCGAGGAGGGCGACGACTACCCCTGGCGCGACCAGCTCACCGACGACCAGGGCGGCGGCCTCTCGCCGCTGCGGTACTACTACCGCGAGTGCGTCGACTTCGTCGCCTGGCGGATCAACCGCGACCAGGGCTCGACGAGCGCACCCTTCAAGTGGACCTGGGGCAACATGACCCCGGGCGGGGGCAGCGCCTACGCGTGGGCCGGCCAGTGGGCCTCCCACGGCTGGGTGACCAGCAGCACGCCCGTCCCCGGCGCGGTCGCCTGGTTCACCGGCAACCACGTCGCGTACGTGCAGGCCGTCAACTCCGACGGCACGGTCTCGCTCGAGGAGTACAACTGGGGCAACGACCACGCGTACCACAAGCGCACCATCCCGGCCTCCCAGGTCGCCCTCTTCCTCTATCCGCCGAGCTGATGGCCGGCGCCGTCGGCATGGCCGTGGCGCAGTTCGCCCCCTCGACGGACCGGGAGGCGAACATCGCGACGATCGGGCGCCTGGCCCGGATCGCCGCCGAGCGCGGCGCGAGCCTGGTGGTGCTGCCGGAGTACAGCTCCGCCTTCACCGATCCGCTCGGGCCCGAGCTGGTCGCGGCGGGCGAGGCGCTCGACGGCCCGTTCGTCACGGCTCTCGCGGCCCTCGCGCGCGAGCTCCGGATCCACCTCGTGGCGGGCATGGTCGAGGCGGTGGACGGGCGCCGCATCGCGAACTCGCTCGTCGCGCTCGACCCCGAGGGCGCGCTCGTGGCCCGCTACCGCAAGCTGCACCTGTACGACGCCTTCGGCCAGACCGAGTCGGAGTGGGTCGCCGCGGGGGAGATCGCCGCACCCGAGACGTTCGAGGTCGGCGGCCTCGTCGTCGGGCTGCAGACCTGCTACGACCTGCGCTTCCCGGAGGTCAGCCGCTGGCTGGTCGACGCCGGGGTCGACGTCATCGCGGCACCGGCCGAGTGGGTGCGCGGCCCGCTCAAGGAGGCGCACTGGCGGACGCTGGTCACCGCCCGCGCGCTCGAGAACACGGTGTACCTCGTCGCAGCCGACCAGACCCCGCCGATCGGGGTCGGCACGAGCATGATCGTCGATCCGATGGGCGTCGAGACCGTCACCCTCGGCGAGGTCGAGGACGTCGCCGTCGCCTGGGTCTCGCGCGAGCGGATCGACGCGGCGCGCGCGAAGAACCCCGCTCTGGCGCTGCGGCGCTTCCGGGTGCTGCCGCTCTGACCGCCGCCCCCGGCCCGACGGCGCCGGGCATCCGACCGAATCCGCTGAGGCCGGCTCCTCAGCGCGCCATGCGGGCGAGGCCCGCGACCGCGGTCTCCAGCACCTCGAACCGCTTGCAGAAGGCGAAGCGGACGAGCGAGCGGTAGGGAGCGGCGTCCTCGGGGCGGCAGAACGCCGACACGGGCACCGCCACCACTCCCGCGAGATCCGGGAGCGCTCGGCAGAGCTCGACCCCGTCGTCGTAGCCGAGCGGTGCCGCGTCCACGACGACGAAGTAGCCGCCCGAGGAGGGCGCGACGCCGAAGCCCGCAGCAGCCAGGCCCGTCGACAGCAGGTCCTTCTTGGCGGCAAGAGTCTGCGCCGCGCCGGTGAAGAAGGCGTCCGGGAGCCCGAGCCCGAGGGCGACGGCCCCCTGGAACGGCGAGCCGCTGACGTAGGTGAGGAACTGCTTCACGGCGAGGACGGCCGTGATCAGCTCGCGCGGGCCCGTGACCCAGCCGATCTTCCAGCCCGTGGTGCTGAAGGTCTTGCCCGCCGAGGAGACGGAGAGCGTCCGCTCGAAGGCTCCGGGAAGGGAGGCCAGCGGGACGTGCGGAGTGTCGAAGCGCAGGTGCTCGTAGACCTCGTCCGTCAGGATCACGGCGTCGTGCCGCTCGGCGAGCCGCACGATCAGCTCGCGGGTCACGGCCGGGAGGACGGCACCGGTCGGGTTGTGCGGGTCGTTCACCAGGATGACGCGCGTGCGGTCGCTCACCGCGGCGGTCAGCTCGTCGTGGTCGACCGCGAAGGAGGGGCCGCGCAGGAGCACGGTGCGGTGCACCCCTCCGGCGAGGGCGATCAGGGCTCCGTAGGCGTCGTAGTGGGGCGTGAAGGTGACGACCTCGTCGCCCGGCTCGAGCAGGCCCAGCAGAGCCGCGGCCAGGGCCTCGGTGGCGCCCGTGGTGACGAGGACCTCGCCGTCGGGGTCGAGGGCGATCCCGGAGAAGCGCAGCCGGTGCGCGGCGATCGCCTCGCGCAGGACGGGGAAGCCGGGACCCGGCGGGTACTGGTTGACCCCGGACGCGATGGCGTCGCGCGCGGCGTCGAGGATCTCGCGCGGGCCGTCCTCGTCCGGGAAGCCCTGGCCGAGGTTCACCGCTCCGGTGCGCAGGGCGAGCGCGCTCATCTCGCTGAAGACGGTGGCGGCGACCTCGCCACCGGGGCCGAGGAGGCCGGCGCCCGCCGCGGCGCGGGACCAGGATCCGGGAATGCTCACGTGCCCAGTGTGCCCGCTCGAGCAGTCCGGCCGGTTTCATTTCCCGCTCGCAGGCCCGTCATAAGAAACCCCCAGGTACGATCGCCAAGCTATCCCCGCTTGGAAGGAGCAGCACCCATGACCGAGAGTCACGAGGGTCCTCGTCAGCCGGAGGAACCCACCACGCCGACGGAGTCCGGCGCCCGAGAGGCGACCGAGCGCACCCACGGCGAGAGCTCCGGAGCGTCGTCCTCGACCACCGGGCCCACCGAGCCGATCCACCGGGGCGGAGCGCACCGCGAGAGCGAGAACCCGACCGTCCCCTACCCCTCCTCCTCGGCCCCCCAGCCGCCGTACACGCCGAACGCGACGGCCGGCAACGAGGCGCAGCCCGTCTCCCAGCCGGCCCGCTACGGGCAGTACGCGCCGCCCGCGGCGAACACCCTGCACGGCTCCGAGGAGCCGCCCTCCTCGAGCCCCTTCGGCCCGGGCGCCGAGTACACCCCCGCCCCCACCGCCACGAAGCGCCGAGCCGGAGTGGGCGTCGTCGCGGCGCTCGCGATCGGCGCGGTCGTGGGCGGAGTCGCGGGAGCCGGCGTGTTCGGCCTCTGGTCCGCCTCCAACGGCGGCGGGACCCGCGTGGTCTCCGCCGGCGGCTCGCAGACGATCACGGTCAACAACGCCGAGGACGCGACGACCGCCACCGCGGTCGCCGCCAAGGCCACTCCGAGCGTCGTCACCATCGCGGTGAGCGGCAGCTCGTCCGCCGGCACCGGCTCCGGCATCGTGCTCTCGAAGGACGGCTACGTCCTGACCAACACCCACGTGGTCACCCTCGACGGCGAGATCGCGAACGGCACCGTCTCGGTCACGACCAGCGACGGCCGGATCTTCGACGCGACCGTCGTCGGCACCGACCCGACCCTCGACCTCGCCGTCATCAAGCTGACCGGCGCGACCGACCTCAGCCCGATGACGTTCGCGGACTCCACCAAGATCAACGTCGGCGACACGGCGGTCGCCATCGGCGCCCCGCTCGGCCTCTCCGGCACCGTGACCGACGGCATCGTCAGCGCGCTCAACCGCAGCATCCAGGTCGCCTCCTCGGCGGCTCCGGACGACTCGGGCGACAGCTCGAGCGGCGGCACCGAGAGCCCGTTCAACTTCGACATCCCGGGTCAGCAGGCGCCGACCCAGGCGAAGAGCACCATCTCGCTGCCCGTCATCCAGACCGACGCGGCGATCAACCCGGGCAACTCCGGCGGCGCGCTGCTCGACAGCGACGGCGAGCTGATCGGCGTGAACGTCGCGATCGCGAGCGCCGGCCAGTCCTCCTCGAGCGGCCAGTCCGGCAACATCGGAGTCGGATTCGCGATCCCCAGCGCGATCGCCGAGCGCATCGCGAAGGAGATCATCGCGAACGGCTCCGCCTCGCACGGCCTGCTCGGCGCGAGCGTCTCCGACTCGACCGCGGACGTCCTCGGCGCCCGCATCGAGGAGGTCTCCGGAGGCGGTGCCGCGCAGGCGGCCGGTCTCGCCAAGGGCGACATCATCACCGCGATCGACAGCACTCCGATCACGAGCGCGTCCGACCTCACCGCGCAGGTCCGCGCGCAGGCCGCGAACGCCGCGGTCGAGCTGACCTACGTCCGCAACGGCCAGAGCTACCAGGCGAAGGCGACGCTCGGCCAGATGGCCGCCGGCTGACCCTCCGCCGCCGCGCACAGCCCCTCGAGGATCCGTCCCCGGGGGGCTTTTCCGCGTCCGGGCCCGGCCCGGGGCGCGGTGCTCCCCGCTGGTAGGGTGGTGGATCCCTGCGCCCGCGCTCCTCCCGCACGAACTGGACCCATGCAGCACGAGATCCCGGAAGACGACCTCTCCGACCTGCCCGGCGTCTCCTACGTCATGCCCGTCCTCAACGAGGTCGCCCACGTGCGCGCCGCGGTCGACTCGCTGCTGCATCAGGACTACACCGGCCCCTTCGACGTCGTCCTCGCCGTCGCCCCGAGCATCGACGGCACGGAGCAGCTCGTCGCCGAGCTGAGCGCGGCCGACCCGCGGATCCGCGTCGTGCCGAACGAGGTCGGCTCCACTCCTGCGGGCCTCAACGCCGCGATCCGCGCCTCGCGTCACCCGGTCGTCGTCCGGGTCGACGCGCACTCCGTCCTGCCGCCCGAGTACGCGCGCACGGCGGTCGAGGCGCTGCAGCGCTCCGGAGCGGCGAACGTCGGCGGAGTGATGGCGGCGGAGGGCCTCACCCCGTTCCAGCGCGCGGTCGCCCGGGCCTACGGCTCCCGCATCGGGCTGGGCGGCACGCCCCACCACGTGGGAGGCGAGGAGGGCCCGGCCGACACGGTGTACCTCGGCGTCTTCCGCCGCTCCGCCCTCGAGCGCGCCGGCCTGTTCGACGAGCGCTTCAAGCGCGGGCAGGACTGGGAGCTGAACCGGCGGCTGCGCGAGCGCGGCGAGGTCGTCTGGTTCACTCCGCGCCTCACCGTCACCTACCGGCCGCGGCCCTCGATGCGCGCGCTGCTCCGGCAGTTCCTCTCGACCGGGATGTGGCGCGGCGAGCTCACCCGGATGTTCCCGGCCTCGCGGTCGCTGCGCTACTTCGCTCCGCCCGCGCTCGTCGCGATGCTCGCGATCGGGCTGCTCGTCGGGCTGGCGGGAGTCGTCCAGGCGCTCGCCGGAGCCGCGCCCTGGCTCCTGCTCGGGTTCGCGGTGCCCGCCGCCTACCTCCTCCTGGTGGCGGCGGCCACTCTCGTGGTCGCGCGGCCGGACGGCGCGCGTGCGATGCTGTGGTTCGCCGTGGTCATCCCGGCGGTCCACGTGGCCTGGGGGACCGGCTTCGTGCTCGGCTTCGCCGGGCTGACCAGCAACATCTCCGCCCACCGCCACCAGCCGCGGTCCGACTCGCCGAGGGGCGCATGACCACGACGACGAGACCCCGCTCCATCGCCGAGCTGCGCGCCGTCGCGCAGCCCCCGGAGGTGCGCGGGCGCCGCAACGCCGAGCACTGGACGGCGTCGCTCTACCTGCGCCGCTTCTCGCCCTACCTGACCTGGCTGCTGCTGAAGACCTCGATCTCGGCGAACGGCGTCACCGGGCTGATGATCCTGGTCGGCTGGAGCGCGGCGGCAGCCCTCCTGATCCCGGGGATCGCCGGAGCGGCGCTGGCGCTGCTCCTCGGCCAGCTGCAGATGCTGGTGGACTGCTGCGACGGCGAGGTCGCGCGCTGGCGCCGCACGTCCTCGCCGGCGGGCGTGTTCCTCGACAAGGTCGGGCACTACACGACCGAGGCGCTGATCCCGATCGCGCTCGGGCTGCGGGCGGCGGGCGTCCCGTTCGAGGCGCCGGCGGACTTCCTCTGGACCACGATCGGCTTCGCCCTGGCCCTGGTGATCGTCCTCAACAAGGCGCTCAACGACATGGTGCACGTGGCGCGCGCGAACGCCGGTCTCACGAAGCTGGCCGACACGAAGGGCGAGGCGGTGCCGTCCTCGTCCGGGCTGGCGGGGCTTCGCCGCGCCGCCCGCTTCCTGCCCTTCCACCGCCTCTACCACTCCGTCGAGCTGACGATGCTGGCCTTCGCGACCGCCCTCGTGGGCCTCGTCGTCGGAGCGGGCACGGCCGACCGGGTCCTCGTCGGGGCGCTGCTGCCGCTCGCCCTCCTCGCCCTGGTCGGCCACTTCGTCGCGATCATGGCGTCCAAGCGTGTCCGCTCCTGAGCCGCGGGTCGGCGTCGTCGTCCTGACGCAGGGGACTCGGCCCGACGACCTCGCCGCGGGGCTGGCCGGCGTCCTCGCGCAGGAGGGCGTCGAGCTGGACGTCGTCTGCGTCGGCAACGGCTGGGAGCCGGACGGCCTGCCCGAGGGAGTGCGCGCCCTGGCGCTCCCCGAGAACCTCGGCATCCCGGCGGGCCGGAACGCCGGAGTCGACGCCGTCGCGGGGGAGTACCTCTTCTTCCTCGACGACGACGCCCGGATCCCGTCCCCCCGCTTCCTCGTCGACGCGGTCGCGCTGCTCGCCTCGAACCGCCGCATCGGCCTGGTGCAGCCCCGCGTCGACAGCACGGACGGCACGCCGAGCCCGCGGCGCTGGATCCCGCGGATCCTCAAGGGCGACCCCCGCCGCTCCGGCCCCGTCTTCTCGGTCTGGGAGGGAGCGGTCGTGCTGCGGCGCGACGTGTTCGCCCGGACGGGCGGCTGGGCGGCTCCGTTCTTCTACGCCCATGAGGGCATCGAGCTGGCCTGGCGGGTCTGGGACACGGGTCGCACCGCCTGGTACGCGGGAGAGCTCGTCGCCCAGCACCCGGTCATCCAGCCGACCCGTCACGCCGACTACTACCGGCTGAACGCGCGCAACCGCGTCTGGCTCGCCCGCCGCAACCTCGCCGCACCTCTGGCGCTCGTCTACGTGGGGTCCTGGACCGCGATCCAGTGCCTCCGCTGGCGTCGCGACCCGGCCGCCCTGCGCGCCTGGTTCGCCGGCTGGCGGGAGGGATGGCGCTCGGATCCGGGCGGCCGGCGCGTCCTCTCGGCCCGCACGGTGCTCCGGATGGCGTTCGCCGGGCGTCCGCCGATCGTCTAGCATCGGGGAATCCGCCCCCGCCGGGGCCCCCGAAAGGACGACGGTGTTCGATTCGACCCAGCTCTCCCCGCCCGAGCGCGCCGAGGCGGAGGCGACCCCTGCCGGACCGGACCTCCTCACGACGGTCCGCGAGCGCCTCGGCGCCGTCGACGACGAGTTCTCCGGCCGCCTCGACGAGCACCTCCCGCGCCTGGTCGATCTGCTCGCCACGGTGTACGCCGGCCGCGACGACCTCGAGGACCAGCTCGTCGCGATCGTCGAGCTCGCCGCCGCCTCCTGGGAGGAGCGGCCCGAGGAGCTCCGCGCGCTCGACCGCGCCCGCGAGCAGCACCCGACCTGGTTCCTCTCGAACAAGGCTCTGGGCGGGGTCTGCTACGTCGACCGCTACGCGGGCGACCTCGAGGGGCTGCGCGCCGAGATCCCGTACTTCCGCGAGATCGGCCTGAACTACCTGCACCTGATGCCGCTCTTCGATGCGCCCGAGGGCGAGTCGGACGGGGGCTACGCGGTCTCGAGCTACCGGCGCGTGCGACCGGGCCTCGGCGACATGGAGCAGCTCCGCGGGCTGGCCTCCGAGCTGCGCGAGCAGGGCATCGCACTCGTGGTCGACTTCGTCTTCAACCACACCTCGAACGAGCACGAGTGGGCGCAGCGCGCGCTCGCCGGCGAGCAGCGCTTCGAGGACTACTACTGGATCTACCCGGACCGGGAGCAGCCCGACGCCTTCGAGCGCACGACCCGCGAGATCTTCCCGGACGACCATCCCGGCTCCTTCGTGCAGCTGGAGGACGGGCGCTGGGTCTGGGCCACGTTCCACCGCTACCAGTGGGACCTCAACTACTCCAACCCCGAGGTGTTCCGGGCGATGGCGGGAGAGATGCTCTTCCTCGCCAATCAGGGCGTCGACGCCCTGAGGATGGACGCGGTCGCGTTCATCTGGAAGGAGCTCGGCACCACCTGCGAGTCGCAGCCGCAGGCGCACCTGCTGCTGCGCGCGTTCAACGAGGTCTGCCGCCTGGCCGCTCCGGCGCTGCTGTTCAAGTCCGAGGCGATCGTGCACCCCGACGAGGTGATCGAGTACATCGACGTCGAGGAGTGCCAGCTCTCGTACAACCCGCTGCAGATGGCGCTCACCTGGGAGGCGCTCGCCACCCGCGACGTCCGTCTCCTCTCGCAGGCCCTCGAGCGCCGGCACGCCCTCCCCGAGGGCACGGCCTGGGTCAACTACGTGCGCGGGCACGACGACATCGGCTGGACCTTCGCCGACGAGGACGCCGCCGAGCTCGGGATCGACGCGGCCGGCCACCGCCGGTTCCTCAACGACTTCTACACGGACCGGTTCGACGGCACGTTCGCCCGCGGAGTGCCGTTCCAGGAGAATCCGCGCACCGGCGACCGCCGCGTCTCGGGCACCACCGCGTCCCTCGCCGGAGTGGAGGCGGGCGACGCCTACGGGATCGACCGCGTGCTGCTCGCGCACTCGATCGCCCTGAGCACCGGCGGGCTGCCGCTGCTCTACCTCGGCGACGAGGTCGGCCAGCTCAACGACCACGGCTACCTCGACGACCCGACGATGGCCGGCGACTCGCGCTGGGTGAACCGGCCGCGCCGCCCCGCGGAGCGCTACGACGAGCGCGAGGTCCCGGGGACGGCCGCGAGCGAGGTCTTCGGCGGGCTGCTGCACCTCATCGCCGTGCGCAAGGCCGTGCCGATGTTCGCGGGCACCGAGCTGAGCGTCTTCGACCCGGTCAACGACCACGTGCTCGGCTACCAGCGCCCCGGCGACGGGGAGTCGGTGCTCGTGCTCGCGAACGTGTCGGACGAGGTCCAGGAGGTCGCGGCCGAGCGGTTCGGCGGGTTCGCCGCGGAGGCGGTCGACCTGGTCACCGAGATCGCGGTCGACCTGCGCGAGGGCTTCCGTCTCGCTCCGCTGCAGTTCGTCTGGCTGAGGGTGACCCCGGCCTGATCGGCCCGCGCGACGTCCCCGGCGCGGGGGCCGTCGCCGGTACCCTGGGGCGGATGACTCCCGCTCCCCGTGCCCTGCTCGCCCGCCTCCGCACCGACGCGCGACTCGCGCGCAAGGTGGGCGGCGAGCTGCTCGCGGCCCGGCGGGCCCGCCACGCGGTGACCCGGCTGCTCGCGGAGCGCGGGCCGCTGCCCGAGGGCCGGTTCGAGATCGGCGTCTACTTCGCCGACGGCGACATCAACCTGTACCAGCTGCGGCAGTGGTACCGGCCGCTGGCCGAGCTGGCGGAGACGCACCCGGTCGTGCTGCTCAGCCGCAACGCCGGCGCCGCGGAGGTGCTGCTGCGCGAGAGCCCGGTCCCGGTCGCCTACGTCCGCTCCGTCTCCGACCTCGAGGGCACCATCGCGAGCCAGCCGCTGCGGATCGTGCTCTACGTCAACCAGAACGCCCGCAACTTCCAGATGATGCGCTACGGGCGCCGCTGGCACGTCTTCGTCAACCACGGCGAGAGCGACAAGATGTACATGACGACGAACCAGTTCAAGGCGTACGACTACAGCATGATCGCCGGGGACGCCGCCCTGGCCCGGCTGCGCCGCGTGCTCTGGGACTACGACTTCGACAGGCGCGCCCTCGCCATCGGCCGTCCTCAGGCGGACCACTTCGCCGGCGCCGTGCCGTTCACTCCCGACGAGCGCCGCGTGGTGCTCTATGCGCCGACCTGGGAGGGCGACCGCCCCGCCGCGGGCTACGGCTCGATCCGGAGCCACGGCACGGCCCTCGTGCGCGGGCTCCTGGCCGACCCGCGGTTCCGGCTCGTCTACCGCCCGCATCCCCGCAGCGGCGCGGTCGACTCCGACTACGCCGCGGCCGACCGGGCGATCGTCGCGATGATCGCCGCCGCCAACGCGGCCGATCCGCGTGCCGGTCACGTGCACGACACCGGTGCCGAGCTCGGCTGGCAGCTCGCCGCCGCCGACCTCGCGATCCTCGACGTGTCGGCGATGGTCTACGACCGGCTGGCCACGGGGCGCCCGCTGCTGGTCACCCGGCCCGTCAGCGCCGAGGCCGAGGTCGACGAGAGCGGCTACCTCGGCGACGCGGAGTGGCTGCACGCCGAGGACGCCTCCGCGATCATCGCGCGGATCGACAGCGCCGAGCACGATCCGGAGTCGGTCGAGCGGCTGGAGCGCTGGGTGCACCGCTACTTCGGCGACACGTCGCCCGGAGCGGCCACGCGGCGCTTCCACGAGGCGATCGAGCACCTGCTCACCGAGTGGGAGCGGCACGCCGCTCTGCACCGGGGCGACGGCGCGGTCGACGACCACGATCCGGAGGGCTGAGCGGGCGGGAGCACCGCTCGAACGGCCGCGTCAAGGGTGGGCCGGTCGCCGGGCGGCCTCCCGGCGCCCCGCTACGCTCGTCCCATGATGACCCCGCGCGCCTTCGCCCGCTCCCGCCGGCGCCGGTCGGCACCCGCCCAGCCCGCGGTCGAGCCGGACATCGTGGTCTCCGCCGACCCGGAGAAGCCGGTCTTCACGATCCGCTCCTTCCGCATCGGCCTGTTCGGCGCGCTCGGCGTGCTGGTGGCGCTCGTCCTGGGCGGCCTCGTCGTGCAGCTGGGCACGGTGCTGACCTACATCTTCGTGGCGCTGTTCTTCGCGCTCGGCCTCGATCCGCTGGTCTCCTGGCTCGAGAGCAAGCGCCTGCCGAGGCCGCTCGCGATCACGGCGGTCTTCGCCGCGGTGGTGCTGATCTTCGCCGGCCTGCTGGTCTACATCATCCCGATCCTGGTCGAGCAGCTGACGATGTTCGTCACGAGCGCCCCGCAGATCGTCACCGACATCGCCTCGCAGCAGTGGGTGCTCGACCTCGAGCAGCAGCTGCGCGGCGTGATCGACATCGACGAGCTGATCGAGAGCGTCCAGAGCTTCATCGGCAACCCCAACAACCTGCTCTCGCTCGGCGGCGGACTGATCGCGGTCGGGACCGGGATTGCCAGCGGCGTGACCGGCGCCGTCATCGTGCTGATCCTGACGCTGTACTTCCTCGCGTCGCTGCGCTCGATGAAGGCCGTCGCCTACCGCTTCGCCCCCGCCTCGCACCGCGCGAAGGCGCACGAGGTCGGCGACGAGATCACCGGCGCCGTGGGCCGCTACGTGGTCGGCCAGGTCTCGCTCGCCGGCGTGAACGGCGTGCTCACGTTCGTCCTGCTGCTCTCGATCGGCGCCCCGGTGCCGGCGCTGCTGGCCTGCGTCGCGTTCCTCGGCTCCCTGATCCCGCTGGTCGGCACGCTCTCGGGCGCCGTGATCATCTCGCTCGCCTGCCTCCTGGCCTCGCCGCTGACCGCGCTGGTCGCCGCGATCTACTACCTCGTCTACATGCAGGTCGAGGCGTACCTCCTCAGCCCCCGCATCATGAACAAGGCCGTCTCGGTCCCCGGTGCGGTCGTCGTGATCGCGGCGGTCGCGGGCGGCACCATCGCGGGCGTGCTCGGCGCCCTGGTCGCGATCCCGGTGGCGGCCTCGGTGATCATCGTCGTGCAGAAGGTCGTCTTCCCCCGTCAGGACGCCAAGTAGCGGACCGCACCGCGACGGCCGGTCCGCTCAGCGCCAGGGCGGCACCGCGCCGTCGACCGCAGCGCTGAAGCGGCGGACCGACTCCGGGACCGCGACGCCCTCCTCCGCCGGCACCGGCGCGAGCGTGCGGGTGACCAGCGGCACGACGCCCGCCCAGACCCCGGCCTCCGGCTCGTCGCCGGCTCCGTACGCGCGCACCTTCAGGCTCGCCTCGGCCAGGGGGAGGCGCAGCACCAGCGTGGCCGCGATCTCGCGGGCGGAGCTCGCTCGCACCTCCTCGTCGCGCCCCGGGAGGAGGCGTGCCACCAGCAGATCGAGGGCCCGCGCCTTCTCCTCGCCCTCCAGCGCCTCGGCCCGGCCGATCACCATCGCCGAGCGGTAGTTCATCGAGCTGTCGAAGGTGGAGCGGGCGACGACCAGTCCGTCGACCAGCGTGACCGAGGCGGTGAGGAGCGAGTGCCGCGCCGCCTCCCGCAGCAGCCCTCCGCCGCTCGACCCGTGCAGCAGGAGGGAGTCGCCGTCGCGGGCGAAGAGGATCGGCAGCACGATCGCGGCGCCGTCCCGCACGACGGCGACGTGGGCGACGAGCGCCTCGTCGAGCAGGGCGTGCAGCTCGGCGGGATCGGTGCGCTGGCGGTCGCGGAGACGGGAGACGCGGGTGCGGTCGGTGACGGGGAGGCTGTCCATGTCGGAATCGTCCCGCGCCGACTGGATCTGCCAGGATGCCACTGGGCCGCGATCGGAGTGGTCCAGAGCGGAGCGGTCGATGGCGTCGGGCGATCTGGAGATCCCGCTCCTCCTCGGGCCGTCGCCGCGCGGCTCGGTCCGCGCCGGGCTCGCCGAGGCGCTGCGCCAGGCGGTGCTGGACGGGCGCTACCGGGCGGGCGATCCGATCCCGTCGAGCCGCGTGCTCGCCGAGCGGCTCGGCGTCTCGCGGGGCTCCGTCGTCGCCGCGGTGGATCAGCTGGTGGGGGAGGGCTACCTCGTCGCCCACCCGCGCGCAGCGGTGACGGTCGCCTCCGACGGACTGCTGGCGCCGGCGCCGCAGGAGCCGCGGCCGGAGTCCCGGGAGACCGTCGTCCCGCCCGCCGCGGCGGACCTGAGGCCGGGCCGGCCGGACACCCGCGCCCTCGACACCCCGGAGTGGCGGGCCGCCTGGCGCCTGGCGCTCGCCTCGCCGCCCTCGGCGCCTCCTCGGGGTTCCGGGGACCCGGCCCTGCGGGAGCGGATCGCCGAGCAGCTGCGCCGGTCCCGCGGCGTCGACGTGCAGGCGTCGGACGTGGTGGTGACCAGCGGCACCGCGGGCGCCGTCGCGCTCCTGGCCCGCGCCGCCTCGGCCTCGCTCGGACGCGAGGTGCGCGTCGCCGTCGAGGACCCCGGCTACCCGGCCGTGCGGCGCCGCCTGCGCGCCGACGGGCACGAGGTCGTCGGCGTCCCGGTGCTCGGCGACGGCATCGACCTCGACGCTCTCGCGAGCTCCGGCGCGGACGTGGTCGTCGTGACTCCGTCGCACCAGTACCCGACCGGAGGCAGGCTCGCCCTTGCCGAGCGCCTGGAGCTGGTGCGCCGCGCGTCGGCCGGCCCCCTGCTCGTGGTGGAGGACGACTACGACAGCGAGTTCCGCTACGTCGGCGCCCCGCTGCCCGCGCTCGCCTCGCTCGACTCCGGCGGCGGAGTCGCCCATGTCGGGTCGTTCTCGAAGACCGTCTCGCCGTGGCTCCGCATCGCCTACCTGGCCGTTCCGCCGGCGTCCTGGCTCCGCGGGGCGCTGGCCGGCCTCGACGACGAGAAGGACGCCTCCGCCTCGGGTCCGACGCAGGCGGCGCTCGCGCAGTTCATGGCGAGCGGGGCGTTCCGGAGGCATCTCACGCGCTCGAGACGGCGCTACGCCCACCGCCGTGAGCTGGTCCACGCCTTCGGGGAGTCGGTGCCGTGGGGGCGCGCGAGCGGACTCGACGGGGGTCTGCACGTCGTCCTCTCCCTGCCCGCGCCTCTGAACGCGCACGCCGTCGCGGCCGCGCTGCTCCGAGAGGGACTGCTCGTCGCCACTCTGCACGAGTACGCCCTGTCGGGACGGGCTGCGACCGAGGCGCTGGTCCTCGGCTACGGCCATGTCGGCGACCTCGAGCTCGCTGCGGCGCTGGACCTGGTCGACCGGATCGTCCGCGCGCTCGCCGCCGGGGCCGTCCGTGGTATCCCTGGAGGATGACCCGCGACTCCGCCCTGCACATCACCGACGACCCCGACGCCGACGCGCTGCTCAGCCGCGACCCGCTGGCCCTGCTGATCGGGATGCTCCTCGACCAGCAGGTCGCGATGGAGACGGCCTTCTCCGGGCCCCGCAAGATCGAGGAGCGCCTCGAGGCGGAGGGCGCCTCGTTCGACGCCGCGTCGATCGCGGGCTTCGACGAGGACGCGTTCTCGGAGCTCTGCCGGACTCCGCCCGCGATCCACCGCTACCCGGCGAGCATGGCGGGGCGCGTGCAGGTCCTCTGCCGCGCTCTGGTCGACGACTGGGACGGCGACGCCGCGGCCGTCTGGACGCGGGACGAGCCCGACGGCCGCACGGTCCTCGCGCGTCTGAAGGCGCTGCCCGGCTTCGGCGAGCAGAAGGCGCGGATCTACCTCGCCCTTCTCGGCAAGCAGCGCGGATTCTCGGGGGAGGGCTGGCGCTCGGCCGCGGGCGCCTACGGAGAGGAGGGCACCTTCCGCTCGGTCGCCGACATCGTCTCTCCGGAGTCGCTGACGAAGGTCCGCGCCACCAAGCAGGCCGCGAAGGCCGCCGCCAAGGCGGAGAAGTAGGGCCGGGGCGGCGGCCGGATGGATCGAGCGCTCGACGACGGTCCCGGTCGCCGTCTCCGCAGTCGCAGGCCGAGCAGCCTGACCCGATGATCCCCGCCGCCACCGCTCGGCTGCGCTTCCGCGAGATGACCGCTGAGGACCTCCCCGACATGGCGGACCTGCTCGGCGACCCGGTCGTGATGCGGTACTACCCCGCGCCGAAGGACCGCGAGCAGGCAGCCGCCTGGATCGAGTGGAACCGGCGCAACTACCGCGAGCACGGCTTCGGGCTGTGGATCGTCGAGACCCTCGACGGCGAGTTCGTCGGCGACTGCGGGTTGACCTGGCAGCGCGTCGACGGCGGGATCGAGCTCGAGGTCGGCTACCACGTGCGGGCCGGTCTGCACGGCCGCGGCTACGCCACCGAGGCGGCTGCGGCCTGCCGCGACCTCGCGCTCGCCCACCGCCTCGCGGGACGACTCGTGGCGCTCGTGCACCCGGACAACGCCGCCTCGAGGCGCGTCGCCGAGAAGACCGGCCTCCGCGTGATCGCCGAGGACCGCGACGGCGGCGGACTCGTCCGCACCGTGCTCGGGATGCCGCTCGTCGCGCCCGGGCGCCGGCCTCGGGAACGCTGACCGAACGCCTCCGACGGCTCCGGACCACAGCGCGCGGCCCGCGCCGAGCAGGATGGTCTGAGCTAGATCCGGTCCTCCAGCGCCGCGATCAGCGCCGCGCGGTCCTCACGGAGGATCGAGGCCCCGCCCCCCGGCACGGTCCGCACCTCGACGCCGCGGCCGGCGAGGACGCCGCTCAGCGAGCCGTGGCCCAGCGGGTCCTCAGGCATCACGGCGAGCGTCGGCACGGGGAACGTCTCGGGGGCCTCGGCCGCACCCCGTGCCGTCAGCCCGCCGGCGGAGTCCTGCTCCCAGAGCGCGTGGGCCGACACGTCGAGCTCGATCTGCTCGTCCGTCCAGATCGGGTGGCGGTGGCGGAGCGAGTCGGCGTCGCCCTTCTCGACGTGCGCGACCGAGCCGCCGCGGTGGAGCGCGCTCGTCAGTCCGCGGGCGTCCGAGAACGCGGGGTCGAGCAGGACGAGCCGGTCGGCGCCGTACTCCGGGGCGAGCCGGGTGGCGACGACGGCGCCGAGGCCGTGGCCGATGACGAGATCGGGGGTCTGCAGCACCGAGGCGCGGACGTCCGACGCCCAGCGCTCCGGCGAGTACACGGGCGACGCCGGCGAGCCGCCGTGACCGGCGAGATCGGGGGCCACCACGCGGTAGCCGTGCTCGTGCAGCGTCGGGACCAGGGCGTACCAGATCCGGGAGTCGGAGCCGAGGCCGTGGAGGAGGAGCGCCGTCCGCTCGCCCGTTCCGCCGTAGTCGCGGACGAACAGCGCCAGCGGCTCGGCCGGCGCGGCGGCCAGCGCCTTCCGCTCGGCGCGGGTCGGCTCGAGCACGAGGGTGTTGCCGAACGCCTGCGGTGCCGGCCCGAACGCATCGCGCGCGCTGTGGATCACCTTGCGGCCCAGCATCGCGTTGCCGACGCCGCCCAGTGCCGCTCCGATCCCGAACGGCATCGCCCGGCCGACCAGGCCCGCGCCCTGCTGGGCGAGGAAGTGCTTGGCGAAGGACTTCTTGGCGCGGTCCGCCAGCTCGCCCACGAGGAAGGACGGCAGGCCCTTCGTGACCACGGAGCCCCAGTACTGGTTGAGGCCGCTGCCCCCGCCGACGGCCTGCCCGGCCACCTGGCGTACCATCTCGCTGCCGGAGGAGCCCATCATCAGCGTGAGCACGAGGGCCCGCGCGCGGTCCGGGTCCTCGAGCGGGATCCCGTGCACCTCCGTCACCGACTGCGCGAAGAGCGCGCTCGCCTCCAGGAACCCTGCGGCTCCCGCGCCGGAGAGAGCCACCGAGGCGGCCGTGCCGATGCCGGGGACGACGGCGGTCGCCCCGATCGCCGCGCCTCCCGCGGCCACGCTCGAGAGGTACTGCCGCTCGAGCGACGTGATGATCTGCTCCGGAGTCGCCCCGGGACGCCGGCGCCGCAGCAGGCGGATGTTCGCCAGCACGGCCGGGCGCTGCACCGCGAGGAGCCGGTCGAGCAGCTTCGCCAGCTGAGCGTTCTCGGAGCCGTCGGCCTGCTCCACCTCGCCGGCCCTCTCCACGGCGCGCTCGCGCTTGCGGTCCTTCTGGGCCATGTCGTGCACTCCTGCGTCCTCGGGCGCCGCGTGCGGGAGGGGTCAGTCGTCGGAGACGGTGCCCTGGACGGGCGGGCCCTCGGCCGGCGCCGTGCTGCTCCGCGGTGTCGGCGCGTAGTCCTCAGCGTAACGCGCGAGCACCTCCTCGATCGGCGCGTCCAGCACCAGGCGGCCCTTGTCCAGGTAGAGGCCGCGCGTGCAGAAGCGGCGGAGGTCGCGCTCGTTGTGCGAGACGAAGAAGAGGGTGCGGCCGGAGGCGAGCAGCTCCTCGATCCGCGCGTAGCACTTCTCGCGGAACGCCCTGTCGCCGACCGCGAGCACCTCGTCCACCAGGATGATCGGCTCCTCGAGCCGCGACACGACGGAGAAGGCGATGCGCACCTTCATCCCGCTCGAGAGGTGCTTGTAGGGGGTGTCGAGGAAGTCGCCGATCTCGGCGAACTCGATGATCGAGTCGAAGCGCGCGTCGACCTCGCGCTTGGACATCCCGTGGAGACCCGCGGTCAGGTAGACGTTCTCGCGGACGCTCAGGTCGGCCACGAAGCCGCCGGTGATCTCGATGAGCGGAGCGACGCCCCCGCGCACCTCCACCGCACCCTCGTCCGGCAGCACGACGCCGGCGACGAGCTTGAGCAGCGTCGACTTGCCCTGACCGTTCCGGCCGACGACACCGATGGCCTCGCCCGCCCGCACCTGCACGTCGAGCCCGCGCAGCGCCCAGAACTCGCCGGGCCGCGAGCGGCGGGAGCGGCCGGCGAAGAGGTCCTTGAAGGAGCGGCGGCCCCGCCGGTTGCGGCGGAAGCGGATCCCGAGGCCGCGGCACTCGATGACCACCGGGGCGTCGGCCATCACAGCTCCTTCAGCACCGCGCGCTCGGAGCGGCGGAAGACGACGAGGCCCAGCACCAGCACGAGCACCGAGAGGCCCGCGGAGGCGAGGATGAGCGGGACGTCGAGCTCGCTCTCGAAGAACGCGGAGCGGTAGAGGGCGAAGATCCCGCTGAGCGGGTTGAGCGCCGCGAGCGGCCGGATCTGCTCCGGCAGGTTGGCCGTGGAGTAGATGATCGGCGACGCGTAGAAGAGGAACCGGAGCACGAGCTTCACGGCCCGCTCCAGATCGCGGAAGAACACCACGAGCGGGGCCACCAGCAGACCCACGCCGAGCGTGAGCACCGCCTGCAGCAGGATCGCCACGGGGAACAGCAGCGCCGCCCAGGTCAGGTGCGCGCCGGCGATCACGGCGAAGAGCACCAGCACCGGCAGGCTCGCCACGAACTCGATGCCCTTCGAGAGCACGATCCGCCCGACCCAGATGGTCCGCGGGATCGACGTCGACCGCACCAGCTTCGCCTCGCGGAGGAACGCGCGGGTCGCGTCGGAGGTCGATTGGTTGAACCACATCCACGGCAGCAGGCCCGCGAGCAGGAAGACGATGTACGGGTCCTCGCCGACGGTCCGCTGGAAGACGACGGTGAAGACGAAGAAGTAGATGCCCGACATCACGAGCGGGTCGAGCACCGACCAGACGTAGCCGAGCGCGCTCGTGGCGTACCGGACGGTGAGGTCGCGCCTGGTGAGCAGCCAGAGGGAGTGGCGGTAGCGCCAGGCCCGGGAGCGCCGGTGGCGCAGCGCCGTCTCGGTCGCGAGGGTGTCGGCCGTGCTCACTGCGCGACTCCTCCCGTCGGCTCCGCTCGAGCCGGGGGAGGAGCCGAGAGCGTCAGACGAAGAGGTTCGCGCGCTCGAGGTCCTCGGCGAAGTCCACCTCGACGGCGTAGAGGTCGGAGATGTCCATCGGCTCGACGAGCAGGCGGTCCTGCTCGATCGCCAACTCTATGCCACGCTCGAAGTAGTCCTGGGCGTCGACCCGGGCGAGCTGGCGCACCAGCGCGGCCTTGTCGGAGGCGGACACGTAGTTGATCCCGACCGCCTCGCCGAGGCCGCCGCGCACCGTCTTGGAGAGCTCCTGGATGAAGCCCTCGGCGCTCGTCGTGTACTTGACCTCCTCGTCCGACACCTTCGAGGTGTTGACGGTGACGAAGGAGACGTCCTTCGCGATCAGCGCGGCTGCCCGGTCGAGGATGCGCGGGTCGAAGACGACGTCGCCGTTCATCCACAGCACGCCGCCCTGCCCGCTCGCCTGCAGCGCGCGGAGGAGGCTCTTGGAGGTGTTGGTCTGGTCGTACTGCTCGTTGTAGACGAACGTCGCCGAGGGGAAGGCCTCGATGATGTGCTCGAGCTTGTAGCCGACGACGATGCTCACCGGGACCTTCGTGCCGAAGGCGTGGTGGATGTTGTCGAACTGCTGCTGCATGATCGTGCGCCCGTCGCTGAGCGGCGTGAGCGGCTTGGGGAGGGAGCGGCCGAGCCGGCTGCCCATCCCTGCGGCGAGGATGACGACGGTGGCAGGGCTGCTGCTCGTCGAACCTGTGTGCATCATCGTGTGTTCTCCTCGAATTAACCGCTGCGTCTCGATCTGGTCGACTCCTCGGGTAGAGACCTAGTGTACAGTTCACGCCCCCCGGGGCCAGGGTGGTTGACCTCTCGCCGTGTCGCCGGGTGTCGGCGCGGGCGCCGGGGGCCCGCGGGCGAGTTGGTACCGTAGCCGGATGACGTCCGTGACGAACGCCGAGCCCGCTGAGGGTGCCGCGGATCCGGACGGCGCCTCGCCCGTCGTCTTCGAGCTGCACCAGCTGACCCGGACCTTCGGGAGGACGGTGGCGGTCGACCGCATCGACCTGGCCGTCCGCGCGGGGACCTTCTACGGGATCATCGGCCCGAACGGCGCGGGCAAGACCACCACGCTCTCGATGATGACGGGCCTCCTGCGACCCGACACCGGCCGCGTCCTCGTGCACGGCGTCGACGTCTGGAAGGACCCGTCGGCCGCGAAGCCGCTGATCGGGGTCCTGCCCGACCGCCTCCGGCTGTTCGACCGGCTCACCGGCGCCCAGTTCCTCGCCTACTCCGCCGCGCTGCGCGGCATCGACCTCGCCACGGCGAAGCAGCGCACGGTCGAGCTGGCCGAGGCGCTCGGCCTCTCCGACGCGCTGGAGCGCCTGATCTCGGACTACTCCGCGGGGATGGCGAAGAAGGTCGCCCTCGCGGCGGCGATGATCCACGCCCCGCGCGTGCTGGTCCTCGACGAGCCGTTCGAGTCGGTGGACCCGGTCTCCTCGGCCGCCGTGATCACCGTGCTGCGCCGCTTCGTCGAGGGCGGCGGCACCGTCGTCCTCTCCAGCCACGGGCTCGACTTCATCGAGCGCGTCTGCGACGACGTGGCCGTGATCGTCGGCGGGCGCGTGCTCGCCTCCGGGACGGTCGCGGAGGTCGCCGGCACCGCGACGCTGGAGGAGCGCTTCCTCGAGCTCGCGGGCGGCAAGCAGATCGCCGAGGGGCTGCAGTGGCTGCACGACTTCTCCGGCTGAGGGTCGACGTCCTCCTGGGCGCGTTCCGCTCCGGGCCCGCGCGCTCGGCCGGCGCCGTCCTGGGCGTGCTCGTGGTCGTCGCGGTGACGGCCCTGCTGATCGCGGCGATCGGCGCTCTGCGCTCCTCGGACGCGGCGGCGGGCGCTCTCGTGACCGCCGGCGGCCTCGTCTCCGTCGGCTTCCTGGTGCTGCCCTTCCTGCTCGGCCCGCTCGACCCGATGGATCCGCGCGCGTTCCGCCTCTTCGGCCTTCCGCCGCTCCGCCTCGCCGGGGCGCTCGCCCTGGCCGGCCTCGTCTCGGTCCCCACGCTCGCCCTGCTGGTGGTCGGGCTCGCGAGCGCGCCGCTCGTCCCGGGCGCAGGCGCCCTCGCCGTGGTCGGCCCGCTCCTCGCGGTGGCGACGGCCTCGCTGTTCGCGCGGATCGGCCTCGCCGCCTCCGCCGCCCTCGTCCCCTCCCGGACCGCCCGCGAGCTGCTGGCCGTCCTCGGCCTGGTGCTGATGCTCGGCGGTCCCGCAGCCCTCGGCGCCGCCGCGCTGGTCGACACGGGGGACACCCCGGTGCTCGAGCGCTGGGGCGCGGCGATGGGGGCCACTCCGTTCGGCGCGGCGTGGATGATCGCCCCGGCCGCCCGGACCGGCGACGCGCTCGGCCCGCTCCTGCTGGCACTGGCGACGCTCGTCGCGGCGGGCGCGCTCTGGTGGCTCGTCGTCCGCCTGCTGACCGGGCGCCCCGAGCGCACGCACCGGCCGCCGCGCGGCCTCCGGCTGGGCTGGTTCGACGTCCTCGGCTCGACCCGGACCGGCGCGATCGCGGCGCGCAGCATCACCTACTGGCTCCGGGATCCGCGCTACCAGGCGTCGCTCGTCGCCGTGCCGGTGCTGCCGGTCGCGGCCCTGCTGCTGCTCGCGGTCGTCGGCGTCCCCTTCCCGCTGCTCTCGCTGCTCCCGGTCCCGCTGATCGCGCTGTTCCTCGGCTGGTTCCTCCACAACGACGTCGCCTACGACGGATCGGCGTTCTGGCTCCACGTGGCGGCGGGCGTCCGCGGCTGGTCGGACCGGCTCGGCCGCGCCTTCCCGACCCTCCTGCTCGGCGTGCCGGTCGTCGTGCTCGGCTCGCTGATCAGCAGCGCGACCTCGGGTCTCCCCGGTGCGCTGCCCGTCGTGCTCGCGGTGAACACCTGCCTCCTGCTCGTCCCCGCCGGCGTCGCCAGCGCCGTCTCGGCACGGCTCGCCTATCCGGCTCCGCGCCCGGGCGACAGCGCGTTCACGCAGCCCCAGGCCCCCGGAGCCAGTGGCGCCGGTCCGCAGTCCCTCGCGTTCGGCCTGGGGCTGCTCCTCTCGGCTCCGGCCGTGGTGCTCGGCGTCCGGGCCCTGTTCGTCGACCCGGAGGCGGCGGGCGACGCCGTGCTCGTCGGCTTCGGCAGCGCCGTGGTCGTCTTCGCCCTCGGCGTGCTCCTCGGCGGCCGGCTGTTCGAGCGCCGCGCGACCGAGCTGGTCGCGTTCACCAGCCGCTACTAGCGCCGCCCGATCCGGAGCGCACGGCCGCGGGCCCGGGCTCCGCGCGTAGGATCGTCGGCATGATTCCGCGCGTCCAGAACAGCAGCACCGACCCCCTCGAGGGAGGCGGAGGAACCGCCACGCTCGACCGCGAGCTCGAGGAGCTCCTCAACCAGGAGTCCATCGAGCCGGGCGACCACGAGCGCTTCTCCCACTACGTGCCGAAGGACAAGATCCTCGAGAGCGCCATCACCGGCAAGCCGGTCCGCGCGCTCTGCGGCAAGAAGTGGCTCCCGGGCCGCGACCCGGAGAAGTTCCCGGTGTGCCCGGCCTGCAAGGAGATCTACGCGAAGATGAAGTGAGCTCCCGCCCCGCTCACTCGTAGCGGGTCGGGAGGACGGGCTCGCCGCGGCCGAGCCGGAGCGCGTCGATCGGCAGCTCGAGGACCGCGTTCGCGTGGTGCGCGCGGGCGGCCGCCACTCCCTCGATGCCGAGGTGCTCGGGACGGATCGTCCCGTCCTCGATCAGGGGGACGAGCAGCGCCCGCTCGCCCTCGCCGACGGCGCCCTCGGGGCCGGCGCCCACGTGCACGACCTCGGCCTCGGCGACCCCGTCGTCCGAGAGCAGACGGCCGGCGGCCTTCCGCCCGCCGATCGACGCCTTCGAGACCGACTTCTTCGCCACCGCGACCCACTCGCCCGCGTCGTCCTCGTGCGCGACCAGCTTGTAGACCATGCCCGCCGTCGGGTGGCCCGAGCCCGTCGCCACCGAGGTGCCGACACCGTAGGAGTCGACCGGCGAGGCCGCGAGCGCGGCGATCCCGTACTCGTCGAGGTCGTTGGTGACGGTGATGCGCGTGCCGGTCGCGCCGAGCGCGTCCAGCTGCTGCCGGACGGCGGCCACCTGCTGGGGGAGGTCGCCGGAGTCGATGCGCACAGCGCCGAGGCCGGTGCCGGCGACGCGGACCGCCAGGTCGACGGCGGCTGTCACGTCGTAGGTGTCCACCAGGAGGGTCGTGCCGGGGCCGAGCGCGGCGACCTGCGCGCGGAACGCCTCCTCCTCCGAGTCGTGGAGGAGGGTGAAGGAGTGCGCGGAGGTGCCCATCGTGGGCACGCCGAAGCTGCGGCCCGCCTCCAGGTTCGAGGAGGCGCCGAATCCGGCGATGTAGGCGGCGCGAGCCGCGGCGACGGCGGACCGCTCGCCGGCGCGGCGCGAGCCCATCTCGGCGAGCGGTCGCCCGTCGGCGGCCGAGACCATCCGCGCGGCGGCGCTCGCCACGGCGCTGTCGTGGTTGAGGACGCTGAGCACCAGGGTCTCCAGCAGCACGCCGTCGGCGAAGGGCGCCTCGACGATGAGCACGGGGGAGCCCGGGAGGTAGACCTCGCCCTCGCGGTAGCCCCAGACGTCGCCCCGGAAGCGGTAGTCGGCGAGCCAGTCCAGCGTGCGGGAGTCGACGACGCGGTTCTCGCGGAGCCAGGACAGCTCGTCGTCGCCGAAGCGGAAGCGCGAGATCAGCTCGAGGAGCCGGCCGGTGCCCGCGAGCACGCCGTAGCGGCGTCCGGGCGGGAGGCTCCGGGCGAACACCTCGAACATGCAGCGGCGGTCGGCGGTGCCGCTGCCGAGGGCGCCCTCGACCATCGTGAGCTCGTACCGGTCGGTGAGGAAGGCCGTGGAGTCCATCCGCTCAGTGTTCCACGGCCGCCCCCGCGCGGCCCAGGCGCGGGTGCCGGGGCTTGCGCACGCCGCCGGGCCCGGGAACGGCGTGCGGCCGGGACCGGGCCGCAGGGCGCGGGTAGGCTGTTCCTCCGTGACGGACGCACCGCTGGGCATCTTCGACTCCGGAGTCGGCGGGCTCACCGTCGCCCGCTCCGTGATCGACCAGCTGCAGAACGAGTCGATCGTCTACCTCGGCGACACCGCGCACTCGCCCTACGGGCCCAAGCCGCTCGCCGACGTCCGCGCCTACGCCCTCGACACCCTCGACACCCTGGTCGACCAGGGCGCCAAGCTGCTCGTCATCGCCTGCAACACCGCCTCGGCCGCGATGATGCGCGACGCCCGCGAGCGCTACACGCTCGGCCGCGGCATCCCGGTGATCGAGGTCATCCAGCCCGCCGTCCGCAGCGCTGTCCGCGACACCCGCAACCGCCGCGTCGGGGTGATCGGCACGGTCGGGACGATCCGCTCCCGCGCCTACGACGACGCCTTCGTCGCCGCGCCCGACCTGCAGCTGTTCACCGCCGCCTGCCCGCGCTTCGTCGAGTTCGTCGAGGCGGGCGTCACCTGGAGCGACGAGCTGCTCGCGGTGGCGGAGGAGTACCTCGCGCCGCTCAAGGCCGCGGGGGTCGACACGCTCGTCCTCGGCTGCACCCACTACCCGCTGCTGCGCGGTGCCATCGCGTACGTGATGGGGCCGGACGTCCGCCTCGTCTCGAGCGCCGAGGAGACCGCGCTCGACGTCTACCGGACCCTCGTGGCGCACGGCCTGCAGCGCACCTCCGCCGCGCCTCCGACCTACCGGTGGGAGGAGACGGGCTCGAGCGACTTCGTCCGCCTCGCCCGCCGCTTCCTCGGTCCGGAGGTCTCGAGCGTCGACCTCGTCGAGACCGGCACCATCAACCTGCGCGAGCTCGACCGGGCCGCGCTCCCGCACGACCGAGGGAGACCCGAGTGACCGACAGCACCGCATCGAAGGCCGCGCGCAAGGACGGGCGGGCGCCCGACGAGCTGCGCACCGTGACGATCGAGCGCGGCTGGAGCACCCAGGCCGAGGGCTCCGCGCTCGTCTCGTTCGGGAACACCAGGGTGCTCTGCACCGCCTCCTTCACGAACGGCGTGCCGCGCTGGCTGCAGGGCAAGGGCAAGGGCTGGGTCACCGCCGAGTACGCGATGCTGCCCCGCTCCACCAACTCCCGCATGGACCGCGAGTCGGTCAAGGGGAAGGTCGGCGGGCGCACGCACGAGATCTCCCGGCTGATCGGCCGGAGCCTGCGCGCGGTGGTCGACACGAAGGCGCTCGGCGAGAACACCCTCGTCATCGACTGCGACGTCCTCCAGGCCGACGGCGGCACCCGCACCGCGGCGATCACCGGCGCCTACGTGGCGATGGCCGACGCGATCGAGTGGGCGCGCGGCAAGAAGTACGTGGGGCAGAAGGCGCAGCCGCTGATCGACAGCCTCTCGGCCGTGTCCGTCGGCATCATCGACGGCGTGCCGATGCTCGACCTGGCCTACGTCGAGGACGTGCGCGCCGAGACCGACATGAACGTCGTCGTCACCGGACGCGGCCTGTTCGTCGAGGTGCAGGGCACCGCCGAGGGGGCCCCGTTCGACCGCCGCGAGCTCGACGCCCTGCTCGACCTCGCGGTCGCCGGTGCCGCCGACCTCGCCCGCATCCAGGCCGAAGCGCTCGCCGCGGAGCCCGGAGCGTGAGCCTGGACCTCGTCCTCGCCACGCACAACGCGGGCAAGGTGGAGGAGTTCCGCGCCATGCTGGCCGGCGCGCTCCCCGGAGTCGGCGTCCGCGCCTACGACGGACCCGAGCCCGTCGAGGACGGCGTGAGCTTCGCCGAGAACGCGCTGATCAAAGCGCGCGCGGCGGCGGCGCACACCGGCCTCGTGGCGCTCGCGGACGACTCCGGGATCTGCGTCGACGTCCTCGGCGGCGCGCCGGGCATCTTCTCGGCCCGCTGGTCGGGACGCGCGCACGACGCGACAGCCAACCTCGAGCTCCTCCTGGCGCAGCTGCACGACGTGAAGGCGGAGCACCGCGGTGCGCACTTCAGCTGCACCATCGCCCTCGTGGTGCCGGACTCCGTGCTCCCGGGCGGACAGGAGACGGTGGTCGAGGGCCGCTGGGACGGCGCGATCGCGACGGCTCCCCGCGGTGCGAACGGCCACGGCTACGACCCGGTGTTCGTCCCCGAGGCCGGGGCGCTCACGGCGGCCGAGCTCGCTCCCGAGCAGAAGAACGCCCGGAGCCACCGCGCCCGCGCCTTCACCGCGCTGCGCGCCGAGCTCGCCGCCCTGTCCGCCCGGCTCTGACCCCGGCGGGTTCCCACCGCGGGATGTCACTCCGGTGCACGCCTGTCGGCGTGCCGCGTGCCGGAGTGGCGTCTCGCGGAGGCGGAGGTCAGGACTTCGGGTGCTTGTCGTCCAGCGTGTCGGCGTCGAGCACGTAGGCGGCCGACTCGGTCGAGTCGGTCTCGGGGTCGGCGGCGAGCTTCGCCTTGCGCTGCTGCTGGAAGAAGTGGAACAGCGTCGGCACCAGCGCGAGCACGACCGCGCCGATCAGGATCACGTCGATGTAGTGCGAAACGAAGTCGGCGACCGGCGGGATGAAGGCGAGCAGCCACCCGATCAGGGTGACCCCGCTGCCCCAGATCAGGGCGCCGATGAGGTTGTAGAGGCTGTACTTGCGGTAGTTCATGTGGGCCACGCCGGCCGCGATCGGCGCGAAGGTGCGGACGATCGGCACGAAGCGCGCGAGGATCACGGCGAGGCCGCCGAAGCGCTCGAAGAACGCGTTGGTCCGCTTCACGTTCTCGATGCTGAAGAAGCCGGACTCCTTGCGCTCGAAGATGCGCGGGCCGGCCTTGTGCCCGATCAGGTAGCCGACCTCGCCGCCGACGAAGGCCGAGAACCCGACGGCCAGGCAGATGACCCAGATCGGGACGCCGAGGCCGCCGTTCGACGCGTTCTCGTGCGCCAGCAGGCCCGTGATGATCAGCAGCGTGTCGCCCGGGAAGAGGAAGCCGATCAGCAGTCCGGTCTCGGCGAACACGATGAGGCAGACCACGAGCACACCCCAGGGGCCGAACGAGGTCAGGATCGTCTCCGGATCGAGCCAGGGGACGAGGGCGGCGTGATTCAACGGATCTCCAGTCGACGGGGGCCGGTGGCCGGTCGGCGGTCACGCGAGCGCGCTCAGCGTACCGGCCGATCCCGTGCGGAAGGAGGGACTCGAACCCTCACGCCTCTCGGCACAGGAACCTAAATCCTGCGTGTCTGCCATTCCACCACTCCCGCGTGCGGGCTCCAGTGTAGGAGGAGGGCCCCGCGCCTCAGCCGCGGGAGGCCGCCCGGGGGAGGTACCGCGGGATCCAGCGGGCGAGCGCCCCCGCTCCGCCCAGACCGAGCACCCCCATCACGACGGCGGCGAAGGGGAGGGAGATCAGGGCGGTGAGCGCCGACACGACGATCGGGGCGGCGGCGTTGCCCGCGTCGCCGGTGAAGCGGAACGCGCCGAGGAACGGGGCCGGATCGGCGGGGGGCGCGAGATCGGCGCCGATGGTCATCAGGATCCCGGAGCCGATGCCGTTCGCGGCCGCGAGCACGCAGGCCACGGCGACGAACCAGGGCACCGGATCGAGGGCGAGCACCGAGGCGGCGAGGGCGAGGTGGCCGAGCCCGAGGCCGATCATCGAGGGGATCGCGGTGGCGCCCCGGCCGAAGCGGTCCATCAGCTGGCCGCCGGCGTAGAAGAGGGCGAAGTCGAGCGCGCCGGCGATGCCGATGATGATCGCGGTGTCGGTCTCGGCGAGCCCGATGCTCACCGCCCAGAGGGGGAGGATCAGCGTCCGGCTCGCCCGCAGCGCCCCGATCACGGCGGCGCCGGTCCCCATCCGAGCGAGGACCCCGCGGTGCTCGCGCAGCGTCCCGAGCAGCGACAGCGGCGACTCCGGGACGGTCGCCGACGCCTCCGCGGCGACCACGTCCTCCGGAGCGGCGCGGTCGGCCGCGGCCTGCGCCCGCCGCAGCACCGTCGCGGGGTCGGGCACGAGCAGCAGGACCACGACCGCCGCCACGCAGCAGACGATGTGCACCCAGAAGACGGACTCGACGGAGCCGGTGAGGTGCACCACCCCGGCCGCCAGGAACGGGCCGATCAGCCAGCCGGCGCGGAACGCCCCGGCGAGGGCGCTGAGCGCGCGGGCGCGGTGCGTGATCGGGACGAACGACGTCATGAACGCGTGCCGCGCCAGCGCGAAGACCGCGGTCGCGAGGCCGATCACGAAGACGCCGATCGTCAGCCCGACCCATGACGTCGAGAGCAGGCACACCACGAGCCCGAGGATCGACGCGGCCGAGGCTCCGAGCATCGCGCCGCGCTCGCCGATCCGGGAGACGATCCAGCCGCTGGGGATATCGCCCGCCAGCTCGCCGATCATGATCATCCCCGCCACGAGGCCCGCCAGGGCCAGCGTCGCGCCGAGGTCGCCGGCCGCGGCCGGCAGGAGGGGGATGATCGCCCCCTCGCCGATGGAGAAGAGGAGGGTGGGGAGGAAGGTCGACAGCAGCAGCGGCCCGACGGGGAAGGGGCGCGGAGCGGTGCTGGTCACCGTCCCCAGGGTACGCCCGGGCCGGAGGGCGGCCCCCGGCCCCCGGTAGTCTGGACGCACCATGCTGGACAACGACTTCACCGAGCAGATCACTGCTCTCCGCTCCACCTTCGCCGACATCCGCGCCGTCATCGACGTGGACGGTCTCCGCTCGAAGATCGCCGAGCTCAGCGAGCAGGCCGGCGCCCCCGACCTGTGGGACGACACGGCCAACGCGCAGAAGGTGACCAGCGCCCTCAGCCACCGCCAGTCCGAGCTCGCGCGGATCACCGCGATCGACCGGCGCCTGGACGACCTCGAGGTGCTCGTCGAGATGGCGAACGAGGCCGAGGACGCCGAGTCCGAGCAGGAGGCGATCGCCGAGCTCTCCTCCCTCCAGAAGGTCATGGGCGAGCTCGAGGTGCAGACCCTGCTCGACGGCGAGTACGACGACCGCCCCGCCGTGGTCACCATCCGCGCGGGAGCGGGTGGCGTCGACGCCTCCGACTTCGCCGAGATGCTCATGCGCATGTACCTCCGCTGGGCCGAGAAGCACAAGTACGCGGCGACCGTCATGGACGCCAGCTACGCGGAGGAGGCGGGCATCAAGTCGGCCACCTTCCAGATCGACGCCCCCTACGCCTTCGGCACGCTCTCGGTCGAGGCCGGCACCCACCGCCTCGTGCGGATGAGCCCCTTCGGCGCCGCGGGCAAGCGCCAGACCTCCTTCGCCGCGGTCGAGGTCATCCCGCTGATGGAGGAGGCCGGGGCGATCGAGATCCCGGACAACGACATCCGCGTGGACGTCTTCCGCTCCTCCGGCCCCGGCGGCCAGTCGGTGAACACCACCGACTCCGCGGTGCGCCTCACCCACCTGCCCACCGGCACCGTCGTGTCGATGCAGAACGAGAAGAGCCAGATCCAGAACCGCGCCGCGGCGATGCGCGTGCTCCAGTCGCGGCTCCTGCTGCTGCAGAAGGAGCAGGAGGCGGCCACCAAGAAGGAGCTCGCCGGCACCATCACCGCGAGCTGGGGCGACCAGATGCGCAGCTACGTCCTCGCTCCGTACCAGATGGTGAAGGACCTGCGCACCGACCACGAGGTCGGCAACCCCTCGCACGTGTTCGACGGCGATCTGGACGGCTTCATCGCCGCCGGGATCCGCTGGCGGAAGTCCTCCTAGCGCGGCGCGGGCGCGTCCCCACCGACGCGCCGCGCGCCCCCTCGGCGGACTCTTCGGGATCGTCGCTTACCCTCGTACCGACATGATTCGCTTCGACAACGTCTCCAAGCAGTATCGGGGCGGCACGAGACCCGCCCTCAACGCCATCGATCTCGAGATCCTCCGGGGCGAGTTCGTCTTCCTCGTCGGCGCCTCCGGCTCCGGCAAGTCGAGCTGCCTCCGCCTGATCCTCAAGGAGGAGCGCCCCTCCTCCGGGTCGATCCACGTGCTCGGGCAGAACCTCGGCAAGATCTCGAGCCGCAAGGTCCCGTACTTCCGCCGCAACATGGGCGTGGTGTTCCAGGACTTCCGGCTGCTGCCGAACAAGTCCGTCTTCGACAACGTCGCGTTCAGCCTCCAGGTGATCGGCAAGTCGAAGGGCTACATCCAGGAGGCCGTCCCGGACACGCTCAAGATGGTGGGCCTCGCGGGCAAGGCGTCGCGCCTGCCCCACGAGCTCTCCGGCGGCGAGCAGCAGCGCGTGGCGATCGCCCGCGCCGTCGTCAACAAGCCGGCCGTCCTGCTGGCCGACGAGCCCACGGGCAACCTCGACCCGACCACGAGCGCCGGCATCATGGCGCTGCTCGAGCGGATCAACGCGGGCGGCACGACCGTGATCATGGCGACCCACGAGGCCGGCATCGTCGACCAGATGAAGCGCCGCGTCATCGAGCTCTCGGCAGGCAGCATCGTCCGCGACGAGAGCCAGGGCGGCTACGGCCAGACCGAGAGCATCACCGTCGTCCACGACGGCGTCGTGGTCGTGGCGGCCGACGACCACGCGGTCGCCGAGCAGCCCGCGCCCCCGGCGATCATCGACAGCGAGCTCGCGCCCGCCGAGGTCCCCGAGATCGACCTGCGCCAGGAGGCCCCGGCCCCGCCGCCCGAGCCGGCCCGCCTCTCGCAGACCGCCGCCCAGCCCCGCGTCCCCGAGGGCCGCCGCTCCGCCGCCGTCGAGCCGGAGCGCGAGCCGGAGCCGGCCGCCGAGCCCGCCGCCGCCCCGCGCGTCGTCGAGCTGCAGAGCCAGACCGGTCCGATCTTCCTCCCCGCCGACACCGGCGCCCTGCCCGAGGAGTCGCTCGCCGCGCGCCTCGGCCTCCGCGCCCACGCGGGCGAGGGCGACGAGACCGGCGACGACCAGCAGAACGTAGGACCCGTCAAGTGAGATTCGCACTGATCTGGTCGGAGGTCGCCAGCGGCCTCCGGCGCAACGTCTCCATGGTCGTCTCGGTGATCCTGGTGACCTTCATCTCCCTCACCTTCGTCGGCACGGCGATCCTGCTCCAGATGCAGATCGGCCAGATGAAGAACTTCTGGTACGACAAGGCGCAGGTCGCGGTGTACATGTGCACCGCCACCTCCGGCGGCTCGAACTGCAGCGGCTCCGACGCCACCGCCGAGCAGATCGACGCGGTGCAGGGCCAGCTCGAGGGCGCCACGCTCGCGCCGTACATCGACCGCTCCTACTTCGAGGACCACGACCAGGCCTACGCGAACTTCCAGGAGCAGTTCGCGGGCAACCCGGTCGCCGAGTACGTCACTCCCGACCTGCTCAACCAGACCTTCTGGATCAACCTGAAGGACCCGACCCAGTCGGACGTCATCGTGGAGAGCCTGTCGAGCGTCTCGGGAGTCGAGAGCGTCACCGACCAGCGGCAGTACCTCGACCAGATCTTCTCGATCCTCAACGCGGCGAGCTACACGGCCATCGGCATCGCCGTCCTGATGCTCGTCGCGGCCGTGTTGCTCATCGCCACCACGATCCGCCTCTCGGCGTTCTCGCGGAGACGGGAGCTGGGCATCATGCGGCTCGTGGGGGCCTCGAACAGGTTCATCCAGACCCCGTTCATCCTCGAGGGGGTCTTCGCCGCGCTGGTCGGCTCGATCCTCGCGGGAGTCGCGGTGGTCGCCATCGTGCAGGTCTTCGTGCAGGGGTTCCTGGCGTACCGGATCCCGCTGACCTCCTTCGTGGGACTCGACGACGCTCTGATCGTCGTGCCGATCCTGATCGTGGTCGGCATCGTCCTGGCCGCCGTCTCGGCGAACGTCGCGATCGCGCGGTACCTGCGGGTCTGATCCCGGACCGGACGTATACTGGTGGGCTGTCCCGTTCGGGGCGGCCCACCGGTGCATCGCCCCGACGATGCCCGCCCCCTTCATCCGCTCGCGACCCGAGGAGCAGCCGTGCCCAGAGAACAGGGACAGAAGGTCGTCGCGACCAACCGCAAGGCGCGCCACGACTACCTCATCGAGGACACCTACGAGGCGGGCCTCGTGCTCACCGGCACCGAGGTGAAGTCCCTCCGGGCCGGCCGAGCCTCGCTGGTCGACGGCTACGCGTTCGTCGACGGGGGAGAGGCGTGGCTCGACGCCGTCCACATCAACGAGTGGGCCCAGGGCACCTGGACGAACCACCCGCCGCGCCGCAAGCGCAAGCTGCTGCTGCACAAGGCGCAGATCCTCAAGATCCACAACAAGGTGAAGGAGGGCGGGTACACGCTGATCCCGCTCTCGCTGTACTTCAGCGACGGCAAGGCCAAGGTCGAGCTGGCCGTGGCCAAGGGCAAGAAGGACTACGACAAGCGCCAGGTCCTCCGAGAGCGCCAGGACCGCCGCGAGGCGGACCGTGCGATGTCGACCCGCCGCCGCCTCGGCGAGTAGGCCCCGGCGGGCACTGTCCGACGGGTGCCGCGCAAGCCTCTTCTTCGCGCCCCGTGCTTTGGGAGACTGGGGCGCGTGACCTCCCCCGAGAACAGCGCCCCCGCCGCCCTGAGCGCCGCCGACGAGAAGACGCGGTGGCGCGCCTTCGCGGTGAGCGTCGGAGTCGCGGCCATCACGATCCTCGACCTCTCGAAGGTCAACGTCGGCCTGCCGTCGATCGAGCGCTCGCTCGGAGCGGACGCGAGCCAGCTGCAGCTGATCGTCGCGGGCTACGCGCTCGCCTTCGGACTGGCGCTCGTGCCGGCCGGTCGGCTGGGCGACATCCGCTCGCGCCGCCTGCTGTTCCTCATCGGGCTGACCGCGTTCACGGTGACGAGCCTGCTCTGCGCGCTCGCGCCGTCGATCGAGCTGCTCGTCGTCGCGCGCTTCCTGCAGGGCGTCGCCGCGGGCATCCAGATGCCCCAGGTCCTCGGGCTGGTGCAGCAGATGTTCACCGGCGCCGAGCGGGCCCGGGCCTTCGGGGTCTTCGGCGCGACCATCGGCCTGTCGACCGCCTTCGGCCCGACCCTCGGCGGCCTCCTGATCGCGATCGGCGGCGAGCAGGACGGCTGGCGCCTGCTGTTCTGGATGAACATCCCGCTGGGCGTCGCCGCGCTGGTCTTCGCCTGGAAGCTCATCCCGAAGAAGCGCTCGCGGCCCGAGGGAGACCGGTCCCTCGACCCGGTCGGCCTGCTCCTGCTGGCGGTCGCGATCTTCGCGTTCATGCTGCCGTTCCTGCTGACCACGGGCTCCTCCTCGGACTCGCCCTACCGCTGGTTCTGGCTGGTGCTCGCCGCGGCCGCCGCCGCCGTCTTCGTGCGCTGGGAGGCGCACTACGCCGCGTCGGGGCGGACGCCCGTCATCGACTTCCGCATCTTCCGGACCAGCTCCTACCGCAACGGCATCCTGGTCGCGACCTCCTACTTCGCCGCGATCCCGGCGACCTTCCTCCTCACCACGCTCTTCCTCCAGCAGGGGCTCGGCCTCGAGCCGGTGTTCGCCGGCATGGTGAGCATCCCGTTCGCGCTGACCTCGGCGGTGACCGCCTGGTACGGCGGCAAGCTCGTGCAGCGCTACGGCCGCGCACTGGTGGTGCTCGGCATCGTGCTCGTGGTCATCGGCTTCACGCTCGTGCTGCTCGCCGCCGAGCTCCTCCCGGCCGAGACCGCCGCCTACGGCATGGGTGCCGCGATGCTCGTCGCCGGGGCCGGAGGCGGCTTCGTCGTGTCGCCGAACCAGACGCTCACCCTCGCCGAGATCCCGCCGGCGCAGGGCGGCGTGGCGGGCTCCGTGGGCCAGCTCGGCCAGCGCGTGGGCACCGCGGTCGGCACCGCCTGCGCCTCCGCCGTCTTCTTCGCGACGCTGGCGAGCGAGCAGGGGATGGCGGAGGGGCTGGACCGCTACCACGACGCCTTCCGCAACGGCTACTTCGTCACCCTCGGGCTGATCGCGCTCGCGCTCGTGCTGGGTCTGCTCGATCTGCGCCGCCGCCGGGTGACCGCCCGCGGAGCTGAGGTAGACTAGAACCCGTAACTCCACAGTGTGCGACGAACGACCCACTCCAGCGGCCTCCGGGCCGTCGAGTGCTCGCGGGGATGATCGGTTTCGACATTGCCTGCGAAACTGCGAGAAGCGGGTCGAGGATCCAGGGTCATCTCGTGAACGATCTCTGGAAAACACAGGTGCCGAACAGAAGCGCACCGACTTCGCTCTCGCTGCCTAAGCCAGAGTAGATAGTCCGTCAGCCCGTGGGTGCGTCCTCGCCCCGGATCCTGGCGTCATCTAGAGGACTTGCTGCGTCGTTACGCCTGAGGGCGACGCGGGACTTGCACTCGGGCTGGGCCCGTCGACCGATGCGCCGATGGTAAGGGTCGGGGCCGAGCAGAACGCTCTCATCGGCTACACCCGTAGAAGGCGCAGAATCACAGCGATGGACGGGGGTTCGATTCCCCCCATCTCCACCACCGGTCGTCGTCGCACACTGGGAGCTCCGCTCCGCCGCCCTCACGACGGTCGCACGTCGAGCTGTCTGATCCGCCCGTAGAGGGTGAGCATCGCCAGCCGGTCGTCGTCGTCGTGCGCCGGGCCACCGAGAGCCTGCGGCGGGGCCCAGTCCCGGTAGAGCACGCCCGGCGCCAGCACGGCGACGGCGGTGCCGACCGGGTAGTGCGCGCTGCGGTCCACCGGCAGCTCGGCGAACGCGTCGGGCAGGAGCCGGTGCAGCACGTCCAGCAGAGGACGGAGGCGTACTGCTCGCGCCTCGTGCACGCAGAGGGTCACGGCGTTCATCGCGGCGAGCGCGGCCACCAGGTGCTCGGCGGCGGCGTCGTCGTCGCACCGCTCGGTGACCAGCAGCGAGACCACCCCGCGCGGCTTCAGCCAGCCGAGCGTGGCGGCCTCGGCGTCGCCGTCCACCGAGACGACGCGGTCGGAGGCGTGGGCGTAGTCGTGCAGGAGCCGCGACCAGACGTCGCCCGGGCCGGGCCCGTCGACCTGCGCGACCGCCTCCGCCGCGGCGAGCAGGGAGCTCTGCCGGTGGAGCCTCGGGAACAGGCTGTCCGCCGGTCCCCAGTGCTGCTCGGCCGTGCGCGAGCGCTCGGGGGGTTCCTGATCGTGCCGGTCCTGCATGTCGACTCCTGAGCCGCCGGTCTCCGCGCCCCCTCGCGCCTGCCGGTCGTCCCTTCACCCTGCGCTCCGCCGGAGCGCGTGTCAATGAGCCGAACGGGGGTCGATCGGAGCCGTGGTCAGCGAGCGGAGCCGAAGAGGCTGCCGGTGGTGGAGTCGTCGGCCGGATCGAGGACCGCGCAGACGATCGTGCGGTCCCCGTGGCGCCAGCCGACCTCGGAGGGGACGAGCGAGCGGTACTCGAGGGCGGAGTCGCCGTAGGCGATCCCCATCACGGCGCCGAACTCCGGCTCGCAGCCCGCCTCGGCCTGGGCGAGCAGCGTGTTGCGGCTGGTGTAGCGGTCTCCGGGCTGCGCGAACGTGTGGAAGACCTCCAGTGCGTGCTCCTCGGCGCAGGGAACGACGTCCACGTCGGCGATGCGGTCGTCGCCCGGGTCGGCCAGGCAGTCGCCGCGCCGCAGCGAGAACACGTCGGTGACGCCGGCGGTCGCCACCGTGCCGCCCTCGTCACGCACGGCCTCCGGGCCGTCCGGCCCGACGACGGAGGAGCAGCCCGAGAGGAGCAGGAGGAGCGCCGCCGAGGCGAGCGCGGCCGTCCGGCTCCTCATCGCGGCGCCACGATCGCGAGCACCTCGTCGTGCAGCAGGCCGTTGGTGGCGACGGCGCTGCCGTGCCACGGCCCGTCCTCCCCGTCGGCGGAGGTGAAGCGGCCGCCCGCCTCCTGCACGATCGGCACCAGGGCCGCCAGGTCGTAGGGCTTCACATCGAACTCGCCCGCACCGTCGAGGAGACCCTCGGCGACGAGCATGTAGGGCCACGCGTCCCCGTACGCCCGGTCGCGCCAGACGGCGCCGGCGAGCTCGAGCAACTGCGGGAGACGGCCCGCGCCCTCCCACTGCTGAATGCTGTTGTAGCTGAAGGTCGCCGAGGCGAGCGTGTCGATCCCCGAGACGCGCAGCGGTCGCGGCTCGGCCCCGGCCTCCAGCTCGACGGCCCAGGCGCCGGAGCCCTCGGCCGCCCACCAGCGCGTGCCGAGAGCGGGAGCGGAGACGACTCCGACGACGGGGACGCCGTCGACCGCGAGCGCGATCAGGGTCGCCCAGATCGGGACGCCGCGGAGGAAGTGGGCGGTGCCGTCGATCGGGTCGAGGATCCACTGCCGCGAGGCCTCGCCCGAGGTGCCGAACTCCTCGCCGAGGATCGCGTCGTCCGGACGCTCGGCGGCGAGCAGCGCGCGGATCGCCTCCTCGACGGCGCGGTCGGCGTCGGTGACCGGGGTGCGGTCGAGCTTCGTGTCCACGACGAGGTCGAGCGCGCCGAACCGCTCCCGCGAGATCGCATCGGCCGCGTCCGCCAGGCGGAGGGCGAGTCGGAGGTCGTCGTCGAAGCTCTGGTCACTGCTCTGCGGGGTCACGCGACCACGATACCGGTGGGTCCCGCGGAGCCTCCGATCGCTACCGCGGGCTTTCCGTCGCACTCGATTTGACGAGACGGGGGGAGACGCTGGTAATGTGATCCCTCGGTTCGGCACGCACGATCAGCCGGCCGGAACGCACCTCTAGCTCAATCGGCAGAGCAACTGACTCTTAATCAGTGGGTTCTCGGTTCAAGTCCGAGGGGGTGCACCACCAGCCCCGCACCTCCTCGTGAGGTGCGGGGCTTCGTCGTTCCCGGACCGAGTCCGTTCCCGACCTCCTCGGAGCGCCCGCGGGGGGAGCGCCGGCCCGTACTCACTCGCTGGAGGGTGCGGCGGTCGACGGGTCGAGCAGCGGCAGGACTCCGCGGAAGCCGACGCTCGTGGAGCCGATCCCCGACGTCGAGCGCGTCGGAGGCCTGGCCCTGGTCGTCTGCGGCGGCGGTCAGGCTCAGGGTGATGCCCGTCCGCGTGAAGGCCCGGGCGACGGTGCTCCAGGCGAGGTCGACGTCTCCGTCCGCCGACGCCAACAGGCGCCTGAGCATCCGCACGGTGTCCGGCGCAGAATGCGGACCGACCCCCGTTCGCGTGGCAGGATCTCCGTTCGCTTCCGTTTCCCCTCCAGAAAGGACCGATGTGCCCGAAGACGTCCTCCCCGTGATCGGCTCGATCGCGCTCGCCGTGGTGATCGCGGTCGTGATCGCCGTGGTCGCGACCGCCGTCGTCGCCCTCGTGCTGCGCTCGGTCGGCAAGCGCAAGACCTGGGCGCGCCTGCTGATCCGGCGTCTGCGCATCCCGTTCCGCGTGCTGCTGATGACCATCGCGGTCTGGGCCGCGCTCGCCGCCACCGTGTCGGGCGACCCCTGGCCGGGTCTCGTGCAGCGGGTGTTCCAGATCGCCACGATCGGCGCGGCGGCGTGGGTGATCGGATCCCTGTTCGTGTTCCTCGAGGACCTGGGCGCCGAGCGCTACCGGACCGACACGGCCGACAACCGCCGGGCACGCCGCCTCCGCACGCAGATGACGATCATCCGGAGGGTCGCCGTGGCGGCCGTCGTGGTCATCGCGATCGGCGCCTCGCTGCTGACCTTCCCCGAGGCCCGCACGGCCGGTGCGAGCCTCCTGGCCTCGGCCGGCGTGCTCTCGATCGTGGCGGGCCTGGCCGCGCAGTCGAGCCTCACGAACATCTTCGCCGGGATGCAGCTCGCCTTCAGCGACGCCATCCGCCTGGACGACGTGGTGATCGTCGAGACCGAGTGGGGGCGGATCGAGGAGATCACGCTGACCTACGTCGTCGTCCACCTCTGGGACGACCGCCGCCTGGTGCTGCCCACGAACTACTTCACGACCCAGCCGTTCCAGAACTGGACCCGCACCGGGTCCGAGCTGCTCGGCGCCGTCGAGCTCGACCTGGACTGGCGGGTCAGCCCCGAGCAGATGCGCGAGGAGCTGCACCGCATGCTCGAGGAGACCGACCTCTGGGATCGGCGCACCAGCGTGCTGCAGGTGACCGACGCGACGGGCGGCTTCGTCCGGATCCGGGTGCTCGTCACTGCGAAGGACGCGCCGACGCTCTTCGACCTGCGCTGCTACGTGCGCGAGCGACTCGTCTCGTGGCTGCACGAGAACGACCCCGTCGCCCTGCCGCGTCAGCGCGTCGAGATGGAGCGGGAGCCCGCTCCCGCCGCGACCCCGCGCCGGCACGGGTCCTCCGCCCCGGACAACCTGTTCTCGGGCGACGAGCGCTCGAACGAGCGGGGGGCGATGTTCACGGGTCTCATCGACCTGCGGGACACCCCGAAGCGGGAGCTGCCGCCGAGGGACTGACTCCTGCGAGGACGCCGCTCCCACGGCCGCGCCCGGGGTGCGCGCGGCGAGCGGCGTCCCGCAGGGCGGTCAGCGGTTCACGGAGCTCATGTCGGCGTAGCGGTCGCCGACGGGGGCCTCGAGCGCGCCGAGGACGTCGAGCTGCTCCGCGGTCAGCACGAGGGCGTCCGCGGCGGCGTTCTCCTCGATGCGCGAGACGCGCTTGGTGCCCGGGATCGGAGCGATGTCCTCGCCCTGGGCGAGCAGCCAGGCGATCGCCACCTGCGCGGCGGTCGCGTCCGCCTCTGCCGCCACCCGGTCGACGGCCTCCACGATGCGGAGGTTCGCCTCCAGCGCTCCGTCGGCGAAGCGGGGGTTGTCGCGGCGGAAGTCGTCGCTGCCCAGCTCGGCGACCGAGCGGATGCTGCCCGTGAGGAAGCCGCGGCCCAGCGGCGAGTACGGGACGAAGCCGATGCCGAGCTCGCGGAGGACCGGCAGCACCTCCGCCTCGGGGTCGCGGGTCCAGAGCGAGTACTCGGACTGCACAGCGGTGACCGGGTGCACGGCGTGAGCGCGCCGGATCGTCGCTGGCGCCGCCTCCGAGAGGCCGTAGCCGCGGAGCTTGCCCTCCTGGATCAGCTCCGCGAAGGCCCCGGCGGTCTCCTCGACCGGGACGCCCGGGTCCATGCGGTGCTGGTAGTAGAGGTCGATGCGGTCGGTGCCGAGGCGCGCGAGCGAGCCCTCGACGGCGAGCCGCAGGTTCTCCGGGGAGCCGTCGAGTCCGCGGCCCCCGTCGCCGCGGTGGCGGATCATGCCGAACTTGCTCGCCAGCACCACCTCGTCGCGGCGGCCTGCCAGCGCGCGGCCGAGCAGCTCCTCGTTGGTGTACGGGCCGTAGATCTCGGCGGTGTCGAGGAACGTGACGCCGAGCTCGAGGGCGCGGTGCACGGTGCGGATCGACTCCGCGTCGTCGGTGCCGGCGCCGGTGTAGAACGCCGACATGCCCATCGCGCCGAGACCGAGGCGCGAGACCTCGAGAGCGGCGACGTCGGATCCGAGGGTGATCGTCTTCATCAGTGGGTGGTCCTCTCCTGGTACGCCGCGATCTTGATGTCGATCGCGGCGAGGCTGGCGTGTGTCCGGGCGAGCTGCGCCTCGACCTCCTCGCGGTGCGTCCGGAGCAGCGCGAGGCGCTCCGGCTCCGTGGCGGGCCCGATCCGGAGGAGCCGGGCGTACTCGCGGATCCTCGCGGTCGGCATCCCGGTCGCGCGGAGCTTGGTGAGGAAGTCGACCCAGCCGACGTCGGCCGGCCGGTAGCGGCGGTGCTGCGACGAGGCGCGCTCGACCGGGTCGAGCATGAGCCCGGCGCGCTCGTAGTAGCGCAGGGTGTGCACGGTGAGACCGGTGACGGCGGCGACCTGCGAGATCGACAGCACCTCCGGCTCGGCCGGGGCGGCGGTGGCGGTGGACATGGCGTCAACCTACGACTTCGAGTGCGCTCGAGGTCAAGCGGGAGCGGGCGACTCAGCCGACCTCGCGGCTGAAGCCCAGGAGGGCCTCGGCGATGCGGGCGTCCGCCTCCTCGTGGCTGATGGTCGCCTCGCCGTCGCCCGCCTGCGGCCCGTACCAGCCGAAGTCGGCGTGGTTGGCGCCGTCGATCTCGACGAGGTCGGCGGAGGAGGGCAGCCGGACGCTCGCGTCGGCGACCTTCTCCGGCGTGCTGAGCCCGTCCTCCGATCCGCTGACACTGAGGACGGGGAGCCCGGAGCCCGAGAGGTCGTTCGCGCAGTAGCTGCCGAGCAGCACCAGGCCCGCCACCGCCGGGTCCTCGGCCCACTGGCAGGCCTTCACGCCGCCGAGGGAGTGGCCGCCGACGAGCCAGCGGTCGACGCCCTCGGCCTGGCTGGTGAAGGTCTCGAGCGAGCGGAGATCGAAGAAGGCCAGGTGCAGGATCGGCCGCGTGATCACGACGGTCGCCCCGGCCTCGACCAGCGGAGCCAGGGTCGCCTCGTAGGAGGAGGCGTCGACCTTCGCTCCGGGGATGAAGACCAGGCCCGTGCCGGCCAGCTCGCCGGTCGAGGTCGGCGTCATCACGAGCGCGTCGTCCGTGCGCTCGACCGCGATCGCCGGATCGGCGCGCACGCGGGCGAGGGCGTCCTCGTCGGGGCCGCTGACGATCGAGCTCCAGGTGAGGAAGCCGAGGACCGCGACTCCGAGGACTCCGCCGATGCTCGCGAGCACGATGCGGCGGCGCCTCATCGGGCTGCCGCGATCGCGTCGGCCGCCTGCACCAGGGCGAGGTGGGAGAGGGCCTGGGGAGTGTTCCCCGCGTGCCGGCGGCCCTCGACGTCGTACTCCTCCGAGAGGAGGCCCACGTCGTTGCAGAGCCCGACGAGCCGGTCCATCAGGGTCCGCGCGTCGTCGATCCGGCCGGAGTCGGCGTACTGACGGACGAGCCAGAAGGAGCAGGCGAGGAACGGGTGCTCGCCGCCCGCGAGGCCGTCGACCGAGGACTCGGTCCGGTAGCGGTGCAGCAGGCCGTCCTGCAGGAGCACGCGCTCCAGCTCGGCGACGGTGCCCAGCATCCGCGGGTCGTCGGCGGGGACGAACCCGACCATCGGCAGCACGAGGAGCGACGCGTCGACCTCGGGCGAGCCGTAGGACTGCACGAAGTGGCCGCGCTCGGCGTCGAAGCCCTGGGCCTCGATCTCGGCGCGCACCTCGTCGCGGAGGCGCTCCCAGGTCTCGACCGGACCGGGCAGGCCGTTCTCGCGCACGGCGCGGACACCCCGATCGAGCGCGGCCCAGATCATGACCCGCGAGTGCGTGAAGTGCCGCGGCTCGCCCCGGATCTCCCAGATGCCGTTGTCCGGCCGCTGCCAGTTGGTCTCGACGAAGCCCAGGAGCGCGCGCTGGAGCGGCCAGGAGAACTCCGTCTCGTCCACTCCGGCCACGCGGGCCTCGTGCAGAGCGACCATCACCTCGCCGATCACGTCCGCCTGGTACTGGTCGACGGCGGCGTTCCCGATCCGCACGGGGGAGGCGCCGTCGTAGCCGGGCAGGCTCGGCATCTCCCGCTCGGGCAGGTCGCGCTCGCCGGCGAGGCCGTACATGATCTGCACGTCCTCCGGCGCGCCCGCGACCGCGCGGAGCAGCCAGGCCCGCCACTTCTGCGCCTCCTGCTCGAACCCGTGCGCGAGCAGGGCCTGCAGGGTGAGCGAGGCGTCGCGGAGCCAGACGTAGCGGTAGTCCCAGTTGCGGGCGCCGCCGAACTGCTCCGGGAGCGAGGTGGTCGCCGCCGCGACGATGCCGCCGGTCTCGTCGTCGGTCAGGGCGCGGAGCGTCAGCAGCGAGCGGACGACGGCGTCGCGGTGCGGGCCGTCGTAGTCGATCGCCGACGCCCACTCGGACCACCAGGAGAGCGTGCGCTCCAGCGCGCGGTCGACGTCGAGGCGCTTCGGCGCCCGCTGGTGCGAGGGGAACCACGCCATCGAGAGGTCGACGACCGCGTCCGCGTCGACGTCGAACTCCGCCGCGTGGGCGTGGTCGACGGCCTTCAGCCGCACTCCGCGCACCACGACCGCGTCGGGCCCGGCGACGGCGACGAGCAGCGGATCCTCGTCCGTCCCCTCCTGCCGCACCCACGGCATGGTGCGGGCGTAGTCGAAGCGGATGCGCAGCTCCTGCCGCATCCGGACGGTCCCCGACACTCCGCGCATCCGGCGCACCAGCTCGGCGCGCTCGTCGCGCAGCGGCATCACGTCGACCACCTCGACGACGCCGGTGGGCGTCGTCCACCGGGTGACCAGCGCGAGCGTGTCGCCGAGGTAGTGGCGCTCGCTCGTCGCCTCCCCGTCCACCGGCCGGAGCGACCAGCGCCCCTGGTCGTCGCCGCCGAGGAGGGCGCCGAAGACGGAGGCGGAGTCGAAGCGCGGCAGGCACAGCCAGTCGATCCCCCCGTCGCGGGAGACGAGAGCGGCCGTGCGGCAGTCGGAGAGGACGGCGTAGTCCTCGATCGGGGAGACCATGCGGCGATCCTCTCAGGTGCGGCTGTGGCCTCCCAGTCAAGGCGGAGCGGGGCTCTTCAGCGCCGCCGTAGGGTGAGCCGCATGGCACAGACCGTCTCGACCCTGCTCATCCTCGGAGCGACGGGGGACCTGTCCTCGCGGCTCCTCCTCCCCGCCGTCGGCCAGCTGCTGACCCGCGAGACCGACCGGCGGGTCCATCTCGTCGGCGCGGGACGTGAGGACTGGACCCAGGAGCACTGGCACGAGGTGCTGACCGCCTCCTTCGCCACCGTCGAGGCGCAGGGCGAGGGCGTGGACGCGCTCACCTCCGGCACGCGCTACCAGCAGATCGACGTCACCGATCCGGAGGCGCTCGCCGCACTGCTCGCGAGCTGCGACGGTCCGGTGGCGGTCTACTTCGCCCTCCCGCCGGCGATCGCGGCGAAGGCCTGCGAGGCGCTCGCCGCCCACGACCTGCCGGAGGGCACCGTGCTGGCGCTGGAGAAGCCGTTCGGGACCGACGAGGCGAGCGCGCACGCCCTCAACCAGCGCCTCGCCGCGCTGGTCCCCGAGGACCGCATCCACCGCGTCGACCACTTCCTCGGCCGCGCGACCGTGATGAACGTGCTCGGCCTGCGCTTCGCGAACCGGATCCTCGAGCCGCTGTGGTCGGCCGAGCACATCGAGAGCGTCGAGATCGTCTACGACGAGCAGCTGGCCCTCGAGGGGCGGGCGAGCTACTACGACGGCGCGGGCGCACTGACCGACATGATCCAGAGCCACCTGCTGCAGGTCCTCGCGGTGATCGCGATGGAGCCGCCGTCCTCGCTCGACGCGGCCGACCTCCGGGACGCGAAGTCGATCGTCCTGCGCGCCACCCGCCTGCACGGCGACGACCCCGCCGCGAGCTCGCGCCGCGCCCGCTACACGGCGGGGACGATCGACGGACGCGAGCTGCCCGCCTACGCGGACGAGAAGGGCGTGGACCCCGCTCGCCGGACCGAGACGCTGGCCGAGCTGGTCGTCGAGATCGACACCTGGCGCTGGGCCGGCGTGCCGTTCACCCTCCGCTCCGGCAAGGCGCTCGGGGAGCGGCGGCGCGAAGTGGTCATCCGCTTCAAGCCGGTGCCGCACCTGCCCCGCGGCTTCGTCGGCACCGAGGCGCCGTCCGTGCTGCGGCTGTTCCTCGCGCCCGACCAGATGTCGCTCGAGCTGAACATCAACGGCCCCGGCGACCCGTACACGCTCGAGCGCGCCTCGCTGGAGGCGACCTTCGGCGCGGGCGAGCTGCTGGCGTACGGCGAGGTCATCTCGGGGATCCTCGACGACGACCCGTCGCTCTCGGTCCGCGGGGACGCCGCCGAGGAGTGCTGGCGCATCGTGCAGCCCGCGATCGACGCGTGGCACGTGGACCGGGTGCCGCTCGACGAGTACCCGGCGGGCAGCGAGGGACCCGGGAGCTGGCCGACGCTCTGACGGGCGGCAGAGGCAGGGGCGGCCGCGGGGGATCTCGAGACGGCGGCTGCGCCGCCTCCTCGATCAGCGGGAAGCGCGACGTCGCTCGTCGGGTCGGCCGGAGGGCGAGCCCGCCGGCCGACCGCTCGGGTCAGGAGCGGGTCGCGACGGGGGCGTCGACGGCGACGTCGGCGGGGGCCGGCTCCGCCCAGACGGCGATCGGCTTCGGCTCCCAGGTGAGGGCGGCCGGCTCCACCGGGGGAGTGGAGGCGCGCATCACGGGGATCGCCTCGGTGACCGGGGACGACGTCCGCTCGGCGCCGGCGCGGAGCTGCTCCTCCTGGATGGCGGCGGAGAGCTCGTGGGCGAGGGAGCGCGCGAGCATCCCGTGGAAGATCGGGTCGCGGTCGTCGTGGCTGCGGCGCGTGACGACCCAGGCGCCCTCGGATCCGACGAAGGCAGCGAGCCGCTCGTGGACGACGGCGAAGAGCTCGTCCTGCGTGAGGACGGGGGCCGCATCGACGACCTCGGGGGCCGCCTTGCGACGCCTCAGACGAAACCTCATGACGAACCCCGTTTCCCGTGCCGGCAGCGACTGGGAACAGTGTCGCCGCCACCGGGTCGGGAGACCGGCTGACACGCCGCCCCGCGGGGAGGCGGCGCGTCAGGAGGGCCTAGTGGTCGCGCTTCTTGCCGCGCTCCTCCTTGACGATCTCCTTCGAGTCGTAGGACACGGAGCCCAGGGCGACGGTGACCGAGATGGCCCAGCTGACCCACTGGAGGGCCAGGCGCCAGTCGCGCGGGCCCTTGCGCGTGGTCTGCAGGATCGACCAGCCGCCGACGATCGCGCTGATGACGCTGGAGTTGAGGATGAACTTGCGCATGCGTGTGCCTCCCGTGTTCACCCCGACGCTAGCGGGTGCGAAAGCTCTCAGAGGAACGCTTGACAGCACCGAGGGGTTGTCCCGCTACGGTGGACCGCCGCCGGGACCCGAATCCTCGAGCCGGGGCACGCTGAGGAGAACGGGAACGACATGCGCACGGCTGTGATCGGGGCGGTGCTGCTCGTCGTCGGGGCGGTGGCCGTCGTCACGGGGGTCCTCCCGATGGACGCGCTGGGCGAGCTGGTCGAGCGGACGGCGCCGATCCTCGGCTTCGTGGTCGCGGTGACCGTGGTCGCCGAGCTGGCCTCCGAGGCCGGCGTCTTCACCGTGGTCGCCGAGCGCTCCGCCGAGTGGGGCCGCGGGCGGACCGCGGTGCTCTGGCTGCTGGTGGTGGCGATGGCCGTCGTCAGCACGGTGTTCCTCTCGCTCGACACGACCGCCGTGCTCTTGACCCCGGTCGTGGTCCTGCTCGCGGCGCACGTGCGCGTCCCGCCCCTGCCGTTCGCGATGGCCACGGTCTGGCTGGCGAACTGCGCCTCCCTCCTCCTCCCCGTCTCGAACCTCACCAACCTGCTCGCGCAGCGGCGCCTGGGGGTCGAGGGCCCCTTCGCCTTCGCCGCGCTGACCGCGGTGCCCGCGCTCGTCGCGGCCGTCGTGCCCGTGCTGATCCTCGCGATCCGCTACCGGCGCGAGCTGGCCGGGCGCTACACCCCGGGGGAGCGGACGCCGGTGGAGGACCGGGTGCTGCTCGTCGGCGCGGGGATCGTCGTGGCGCTGCTCCTGCCGGCGCTCGTCTCGGGCCTCGAGGTGTGGATCCCGGCGACGGTCGCCGCGGTCGCGCTGATCGTCCTCTTCGCGGTGCGCCGTCCCGCGGCGCTCACGCCCGCCCTCCTGCCGTGGCAGCTCGTCGTGTTCGCGTCGGGCCTCTTCGTGGCGATGGAGGCGGCGCACCAGCTCGGGCTGGGCGCGGCGCTCGCCGTGGTCGCGGGGGAGGGGAGCGGGACGCTCGACCTGCTGCGCCTCGCCGGCTCCGGCGCGGTCGCCTCCAACCTGGTCGACAACCTGCCCGCCTACCTCGCCCTCGAGCCCGTCGCGGCGGATCCGCTCCGCCTGGTCGCCCTGCTGATCGGCGTGAACGCCGGACCGCTGATCACCCCGTGGGCCTCGCTCGCCACCCTGCTCTGGCACCAGAGGCTGACCGCGCTGGGCGTGCACGTCTCGTGGCGCCAGTACGCGCTCCTCGGACTCGTCGCGGTCGTCCCGACGGTGGGCGGAGCGACGCTCGCCCTCGCCCTCGTGCAGGGCTGACCCCCCCCGTCCCCCGTGCGGGGCCGGCTGATAGCCTCGACGGGCACGACGACGGCTCGACCGACGAAAAGGGACCACCATTCCTCCGCACTCCGCCTCCGCCTCCTCCGCCGCTGACAGGACCGACGCCGGGACCTCGGGAGGGACAGAGCGCAACGCGTTCGTGGTCGTCTCGAACCGCCTCCCGGTGGACCGCGTCGTGGCCGAGGACGGCACCGCGTCCTGGAAGACCTCACCCGGCGGGCTGGTCACCGCGCTCGAGCCCGTGATGCGCGCGAACGAGGGCGCCTGGGTCGGCTGGCCCGGCGTGGCCGACGAGGAGGTCGCCCCGTTCGTCGACAACGGCGTGCAGATCGTCCCCGTCGCCCTCAGCGCGCAGGAGCTCGAGGACTACTACGAGGGCTTCTCGAACGACACGCTCTGGCCGCTGTACCACGACGTGATCGCGCCCCCGACCTACCACCGCGACTGGTGGGACGCCTACGTGCGGGTCAACCAGCGCTTCGCCGAGGCGGCCGCGGCCGTGACGGAGGAGGACGGCGTGGTCTGGGTGCAGGACTACCAGCTCCAGCTCGTGCCGAAGATGCTGCGGGAGCTCCGCCCCGACGTCACGATCGGCTTCTTCAACCACATCCCGTTCCCGCCCTACGGGATCTTCGCGCAGCTCCCGTGGCGCCGGCAGATCGTCGAGGGCCTGCTCGGCGCCGACGTGATCGGCTTCCAGCGCCAGGGCGACGCGGGCAGCTTCCTGCGCGCGGTCCGGCGCCTGCTGGGCTACGACACCCGCAGCACGGTCGTCGAGGTCCCGGTCGAGGAGGAGGCCGTCGGCGGCACCCGCCGCGTCAACCGCTCGCGGCGCGGGGCGAGCGTGCGCCCGGTCGTCGCCCGGCACTTCCCGATCTCGATCGACTCCGCGTCGTTCGAGGCGATGGCGCGCACCCCCGAGATCCAGGCCCGCGCCGCCGAGATCCGCGCCGAGCTGGGCAACCCCGCGACGATCATGCTCGGCGTCGACCGGCTCGACTACACCAAGGGGATCGGCCACCGCCTGAAGGCCTTCGGCGAGCTCCTGGCGGACGGCCGCCTCACCTCCGAGGACGCGGTGCTGGTCCAGGTCGCGAGCCCGAGCCGCGAGCGCGTGGACACCTACCGGCAGCTGCGCGACGACATCGAGCTGCAGGTCGGCCGGATCAACGGCGACTACAGCACGCTCGGGCACCCGGCGATCAGCTACCTCCACCACGGCTACCCGCGCGAGGAGATGGTGGCGCTCTACCTCGCCGCCGACGTCATGCTCGTGACGGCGCTGCGCGACGGGATGAACCTCGTCGCGAAGGAGTACGTCGCGTCCCGCTTCGACAACGACGGCGTGCTCGTGCTGAGCGAGTTCGCCGGAGCGGCCGACGAGCTCAAGCAGGCCGTGCAGGTGAACCCGCACGACATCTCGGGGCTGAAGGACGCGATGGAGGCCTCGGCGCGGATGCCGCGCGTCGAGCGCACCCGGCGCATGCGCGCGCTCCGTCGCCGCGTGCTCGAGAACGACGTGGCGCGCTGGTCCGAGTCGTTCCTCTCGGCTCTCGCGGAGCACGCGGCCGGCCAGCAGCTCGACGTGCGGCCCGCCGCCCGCGGGCAGGAGGCGCCGCACGGCCAGGAGGCCGAGCACCGCGACGACTCGGCGCACGGACAGGCGGCCGAGCTCGAGCGGGAGGCCGCCGACGACCGCGAGCTCGACGGCGGCGCGCGATGAGCGAGGGAGTGCCCGAGCGGCTCGCGGCGGCGCTGCGGGAGCTCGCCGCGGCCGACCGGCTCCTGGTGGCCCTCGACTTCGACGGCACACTCGCGCCCGAGGTCGACGACCCCGCCCGCGCGCGGGCGCTCCCCGAGGCGCGCGAGGCCGTGCTGCGGCTCCTCGCCCTCCCCGGCACCCGGGTCGCGCTGGTCTCCGGCCGGGCGCTCGGGAGCCTGGAGGAGGTCTCGCAGCTGCCGGACGAGGCGCTGCTGGTCGGCTCCCACGGCATCGAGATCCGCCTCGACCCCGAGGAGGACGCGGTCCGGCTCGACGACGACGAGCTCGAGAAGGTGGGAGTGCTCGAGGACGTCCTGAAGGGCATCGCCCGCGGGATCGACAACGTCTGGATCGAGGACAAGCCGGCCGGCTTCGCCCTGCACACCCGCCTCGCGACCGAGCGCCACAGCCGCGTCGCCCACGTCGTCGCCCTCTCCGAGGCGCGCGCCGAGGTGCAGGGGGTCACCGTCCGCGAGGGCAAGAACGTCCTGGAGTTCTCGGTCCGCTCGACCACCAAGGGCGAGGCCGTGCAGCACCTCCGCCGCTACACCGGCGCGACCGCCGTGCTCTACGCGGGCGACGACGTGACGGACGAGGACGCCTTCGCGGTCCTCGGCTCCGGCGACGTCGGCATCAAGAGCGGCGAGGGCACCACCGCGGCCTCCTACCGGGTCCGCGGTCCCGAGCAGGTCGCGCACGCACTCCGGCTGCTCGCCGACCTGCGCGCGGAGTAGCAGCCCCCTTCCGGCGGTCAGCGCCAGCGGGTCCCGGATCGCCGACTCGCCGAGGACGGCCGTCCGCCGACGCGGGGAGCGGCCGTTCGCGACGAGTCGGAGATCCGCGAGGACGTCCGCATCCGGTGCCGCTGCCCGAGGCCGGGGCAGGAACGGGTGCGCGGGCCGGTCCGGGTCCGCCCGGCGAGCAGGGGCACCGCGCGCGAGGCGGTAGCCTCATCGCATGCCGGAAATCGATTGGAAGCCCCGCTCGCGCACCGTCACGGACGGCATCGAGGCCACGACGTCGCGCGGGATGCTGCGGGCGGTCGGGATGGGCGATGACGACTGGGAGAAGCCCCAGATCGGCATCGCGTCCTCGTGGAACGAGATCACCCCCTGCAACCTCTCGCTCGAGCGCCTCGCGCGCTCCGCGAAGGAGGGCGTGCACTCCGGCGGCGGCTACCCGCTCCAGTTCGGCACCATCTCCGTCTCGGACGGCATCTCGATGGGCCACGAGGGCATGCACTTCTCGCTCGTCTCCCGCGAGGTCATCGCCGACTCCGTCGAGACCGTGATGATGGCCGAGCGCCTGGACGGCACCGTCATGCTGGCCGGCTGCGACAAGTCGCTGCCCGGCATGCTGATGGCCGCGGCCCGCCTCGACCTCGCCGCCGTGTTCGTCTACGCCGGCTCGATCGCCCCGGGCTGGGTCAAGCTCTCGGACGGCACCGAGAAGGACATCACGATCATCGACTCCTTCGAGGCCGTCGGCGGCGTCAAGGCCGGGATCATGTCCGAGGAGGACGCCAAGCGCATCGAGTGCGCCTTCGCCCCGGGCGAGGGATCCTGCGGCGGCATGTACACCGCCAACACCATGGCCAGCGTGGCCGAGGCGCTCGGCATGAGCCTGCCCGGCTCCGCCTCGCCCGCCGCCGCCGACCGCCGCCGCGACTACTTCGCCCGCAAGTCCGGCGAGGCCGTCGTCGAGCTGCTGCGCAACGGCACCACGGCCCGCGACATCCTCACCAAGAAGGCGTTCGAGAACGCGATCGCGGTGGCGATGGCCTTCGGCGGGTCGACCAACGTCATCCTGCACCTGCTCGCGATCGCCAACGAGGCCGAGGTCGACCTCACGATCGACGACTTCAACCGCATCGGCGACACGATCCCGCACATCGGCGACCTCAAGCCCTTCGGTAAGTACGTCATGAACGACGTCGACCGCCACGGCGGCGTCCCGGCCGTGATGAAGGCGCTCCTGGACGCCGGGCTGCTCCACGGCGACTGCCTGACGGTCACCGGGAGGACGGTCGCCGAGAACCTCGCCGCGATGGACATCGCACCGCTGGACGGCGAGGTCATCCGCACCCTCGACAACCCGATCCACGCGACCGGAGGGCTCACCATCCTCAAGGGCTCGCTCGCCCCCGAGGGCGCGGTCGTCAAGACCGCCGGCTTCGACGCCTCCGTCTTCGAGGGTCCGGCCCGCGTGTTCGAGCGCGAGCGCGCCGCGATGGACGCTCTGACCGAGGGCCGGATCGAGAAGGGCGACGTGGTGGTCATCCGCTACGAGGGTCCCAAGGGCGGTCCCGGCATGCGCGAGATGCTCGCCATCACCGCCGCCATCAAGGGGGCCGGGCTCGGAAAAGATGTACTACTGTTGACGGACGGACGATTCTCAGGCGGCACAACCGGCCTGTGCATCGGCCACATAGCTCCCGAATCGGTGGACGCAGGTCCCATCGCATTCGTTCGCGACGGAGACCCGATTCGGGTCGACATCGCCGCTCGCTCGATCGACCTACTCGTCGACGAGTCCGAGCTCGCCGCCCGCCGAGAAGGCTGGGCCCCTCTCCCTCCGCGCTACACCCGCGGTGTCCTCGCCAAGTACGCCAAGCTCGTCCGCTCGGCAGCCGAGGGTGCCGTCACCGGGTGACCCGGCCCGCTCCGGCCGGCCGCGCACTCGCGTTCCCGGGCACTCGCCTCCGGCTCTGCCCGCCGCCGCACCACCTCCTGAAGGAATCGACACCCGCATGACTCCGGATCCGTCCGCCGTGCAGCCCGCACCGACGCCCCAGCCACCCCGACCCGCCCACGCTCCCGGGGCCGCCCCCGCGGCCGAGATCCTCACCGGAGCGCAGGCGGTCGTCCGCTCGCTCGAGATGCTCGGGATCGAGGACGTCTTCGGCCTGCCCGGCGGCGCGATCCTCCCGGTCTACGACCCGCTGATGGACTCCTCGAAGATCCGGCACATCCTGGTCCGCCACGAGCAGGGCGCCGGCCACGCCGCCGAAGGCTACGCCTCGGCGACCGGCAGGCTCGGCGTCTGCATCGCGACCTCGGGCCCCGGAGCGACCAACCTGGTCACCGCGATCGCGGACGCCTACATGGACTCGGTCCCGATGCTCGCGATCACCGGCCAGGTGTTCTCGACGCTCATGGGGACCGACGCGTTCCAGGAGGCGGACATCGTCGGCATCACGATGCCGATCACGAAGCACTCCATCCTCGTGACGCGCCCCGAGGACATCCCCTCGGCCCTCGCCTCCGCCGCGCTGATCGCCACCACCGGCCGCCCCGGCCCCGTGCTGGTCGACATCACGAAGGACGCGCAGCAGGACCAGGCGCCGTTCCTCTGGCCGCCGAAGATCGACCTGCCCGGATACCGGCCGGTCACGAAGGCTCACGGCAAGCAGATCCAGGCCGCGGCCCAGCTGCTGGTCGAGTCGAGGAAGCCGGTGCTCTACGTGGGCGGCGGCATCATCCGCGCCCGCGCGGCCGCCGAGCTGAAGGCGTTCGCCGAGGCCTGCGGCGCTCCCGTGGTGACCACGCTGATGGCGCGCGGAGCGTTCCCGGACTCGCACGAGCAGCACCTGGGCATGCCCGGAATGCACGGCACCGTCCCCGCGGTGCTCGCGCTGCAGGAGGCGGACCTGATCCTCGCGCTGGGCTCGCGCTTCGACGACCGCGTGACCGGCAAGGCGGCGCTCTTCGCGCCTCACGCCAAGGTCGTGCACGTCGACATCGATCCGGCCGAGATCTCCAAGATCCGCACCGCCGACGTGCCGATCGTGGGCGACCTGAAGGACGTCCTCCCGGACCTCACCGACGCGTTCGCCAAGGCCTCCGCCGACGGCCGCGCCGACACCTCCGAATGGTGGAGCTACCTCAAGGGCCTGCAGACGGAGTTCCCGCTCGGCTACACCGAGCCGAACGACGGCCTGCTCTCGCCGCAGTACGTCATCAAGCGCATCGGCGAGATCACCGGCCCCGAGGGCGTCTTCGCCTCCGGCGTCGGCCAGCACCAGATGTGGGCGGCGCAGTTCATCAAGTACGAGCGCCCCAACTCGTGGCTGAACTCCGGTGGCGCCGGCACCATGGGCTACTCCGTGCCCGCGGCGATGGGCGCCAAGGTCGGCGAGCCCGAGCGCACCGTGTGGGCGATCGACGGCGACGGCTGCTTCCAGATGACCAATCAGGAGCTCGCCACCTGCACGATCAACGACATCCCGATCAAGGTCGCGGTGATCAACAACTCCTCGCTCGGCATGGTGCGCCAGTGGCAGACCCTGTTCTACGAGGGCCGCTACTCCAACACCGACCTCAACACGGGTCACGACACCGTCCGGGTGCCCGACTTCGTGAAGCTCGCCGACGCGTACGGCGCGCTCGGCATCCGCGTCACGAAGCCGGAGGAGATCGACGACGCCATCCGCCTCGCCATCGCCACCAACGACCGGCCCGTGGTGATCGACTTCGTCGTCAGCCGCGACTCCATGGTCTGGCCGATGGTCCCGCAGGGCGTCTCCAACAGCTACGTCCAGTACGCCCGAGACCACAGCCCGACCTGGGACGACGAGGAGTAGACCCGCATGACGCACCACGTTCTCTCCCTGCTCGTCGAGGACAAGCCGGGACTGCTCACCCGTGTCGCCGGGCTGTTCGCCCGCCGCGGCTTCAACATCGAGTCGCTGGCGGTCGGTCCGACCGAGCTGGCCGGGCTCTCGCGCATCACGGTCGCCGTGGACGTCGAGGACCTGCCGCTCGAGCAGGTCACGAAGCAGCTCAACAAGCTCGTCAACGTGATCAAGATCGTCGAGCTCGACACCGACCAGTCGGTCCAGCGCGAGCACCTGCTCGTCAAGGTCCGCGTCGACAACGTCACGCGCTCGCAGGTGCTCGAGGCCGTCACGCTCTTCCGCGCCCGCGTGGTCGACGTCGCGACGGACGCCCTGGTGATCGAGGTCACCGGCGACACCGGCAAGACCAACGCGTTCCTGCGGGTGATCGAGCCCTACGGCATCAAGGAGATCGCGCAGTCGGGCCTGCTCGCCATCGGGCGCGGCTCCAAGTCGATCACCGAGCGCGTCTTCAAGAACTGACCGCGAACTCTCCACTACAGAAAAGGACTCACCACGTGACCGAGCTCATCTACGACGCCGACGCCGACCTCTCCATCATCCAGTCCAAAAAGGTCGCGATCGTCGGCTACGGCTCGCAGGGCCACGCGCACGCGCAGAACCTCCGCGACTCCGGCGTCCAGGTCGTCATCGCGCTGAAGGAGGGGTCGAAGTCGACCGCCAAGGCCGAGGACGACGGCTTCGAGGTCAAGAGCGTCGCCGACGCCGCGGCCTGGGCCGACCTGATCATGATCCTCGCGCCGGACCAGCACCAGCGCGCGATCTACAGCGAGCAGATCGCCTCCGCGCTGACCGAGGGCAAGACCCTCGCCTTCGCGCACGGCTTCAACATCCGCTTCGGCTACATCGAGGCGCCCGCGGGCGTCGACGTCATCCTCATCGCGCCGAAGGCCCCCGGCCACACCGTGCGCCGCGAGTTCGTCGCCGGCCGCGGCATCCCGGACATCATCGCCGTCGAGAACGACGCGACCGGCACCGCCTGGGAGACCGCGAAGTCCTACGCGAAGGCCATCGGCGGCACCCGCGCCGGCGTCATCAAGACCACCTTCACCGAGGAGACCGAGACCGACCTGTTCGGCGAGCAGGCCGTGCTCTGCGGCGGCACCTCGCAGCTCGTCCAGTACGGCTTCGAGACCCTCGTCGAGGCCGGCTACCAGCCCGAGATCGCCTACTTCGAGGTGCTGCACGAGCTCAAGCTCATCGTCGACCTCATGTGGGAGGGCGGCATCGCCAAGCAGCGCTGGAGCGTCTCCGACACCGCCGAGTACGGCGACTACGTCTCCGGCCCGCGCGTCATCGACCCGCGCGTGAAGGAGAACATGAAGGCCGTCCTCGGCGACATCCAGAGCGGCGCCTTCGCGAAGCGCTTCATCGGCGACCAGGACGCGGGCGGACCCGAGTTCCAGGAGCTGCGCGCCAAGGGCGAGAAGCACCCGATCGAGGAGACCGGCCGCGAGCTGCGCAAGCTCTTCGCCTGGAAGCAGACCGACGAGGACTACACCGACGGCAGCGTCGCGCGCTAGTCGCACCGCGTCGACCGGGGGAGCCCCGGCCCGACGAGGGACCCGTCCACCGGGATCCCCTCGCCGGGCCGGGGCTCCTCCGCGTCCGGGGCGCGACTACCGCTCGAGCTCGCGGACGAGACGGCGGAGACCGCCCTTCGGCGGGACGAGGACGGGGTCCGGCCACCGGGGCGAGAGGTGGTCGCCGAGCGTGACCCGGCGCAGCTTGCGGCCGACGAGGGGGAGGACCCAGTCGGCGGCCCAGCGGCGCTGCTCGCGCAGCCGTGCGCGGAGGCGGAGCGGCTCGGGGGCGTCCCAGGGCCCGGTCGAGATCGTGTGATGCACGCCGAGCGTGTCGAGCACGCGGCCGGCCAGGACGCGGTGGCCGCGCTTGGAGAGGTGCATCCGGTCGGGCGACCAGAGCACGGGGGAGTGGAACTCCCGCATCGCCCAGTAGTCGACGAGGATCGCGCCCCGCTCGCGGGCGATCCGGCGGACGGCGCTGTTGTAGAGGTGGTTGCGGCGCAGGAACATCCGCGGGGCGGGCAGTCCCGGGATGTCGACGCCGGTGAAGAGCACGAGGGAGGCGCCGGTGGTCGCGAGCGCGTCGACGAGCGCCTCGTAGCGGGTGATCAGATCGACGGTGTCGGTGCCGAGGTCGAGGATGTCGTTGCCGCCGGCGTACAGCGTGATCAGGGTGGGGCGGAGCGCGAGGGCGGGCGCGAGCTGGTCCTCGGTGATCTGGGCGAGGCGCTTCGAGCGGACGGCGAGATTCGCGTACTCCCAGCCCGGCTCGGCCTTCGCCAGGCGCTCGGCGACGCGGTCGGCCCAGCCGCGCACCCCGTTCGGCAGGCGCGGGTGCGGGTCGCCGACCCCCTCCGTGAAGGAGTCGCCGAGGGCGACGAAGCGGCGGCGGCGGTCGTCCATCCGCTCAGCCTCGCCCCCGGGGGAGGACGCGGGGTGTCCGCCGGGTGTCGGGGAGGCGGCGGCGGGCTCCGAGCCTCCTGCGAGGTGCGCGCGGCTAGGGTGTTGCGGTGATCGATGGTGGACCGGGCCGCTCCCCGGAGGACGACGACGCGGCGACCCCGCCGGCGGACCGCGGGCCGGACGCCGTCCCGGAGGACGACGCGGACGACGAGGCCCTGGAGTGGGCGGGCGAGGGCGCGGACCCGACGCTCGCCGCGGGGACGGCGCGCGTGCGCCGTACGCCCCGCACGGTCGCGGGGGCGGGCACGGCGGACGACGGCTCGGACGACGACGACTCCGAGGTCGAGGACCCCGACGACGAGGCCGCATCCTCGTCCGCTCTGCTGATCGCGGCGGGCATCGCGGCCGGCCTCTACCTCCTGTACGCCATCGCCTGGGCGATCACGGCGACGCGGCAGTCGCCGGTCGCCGCGGCCGGCTTCGCGGGCGATGCGCTCGGCGGCGCCCTCTACTCGCTCGGGCTCTGGCTGGCGGTCCTGGCGCCGCCGGTGTGGTTCGCCGTGGTGCTCCTCGCCACCCGCGACTCCCGGGTGCGCACCCGCGTGCTCTGGCTGGTCACCGGACTCGTCCTCCTCGCTCCGCTGCCGTTCCTCAAGGGGGCCTGATGACCGACTCGACCCGGGCCACCCTCGGCGGGACCGGCCGGCGCGACCGGCCCGGCCGGCGCCTGGCCGCCTCCGTCCTCGTCGCCGTGGTGTTCGCGCTCTTCTTCGCCTGGGACGTCTGGGAGGCGGTCGGCAACCTGATCGGCCTGCGCAGCTACGCGGCCTCCCTCGGCACCGACCTGGATCCGACGGGCTGGGCGGTGCTCCTGCTCGGCCTGGTGCTGCCGGTCGCCTGCTTCGTCGCCGCCGTCCTGCTCGGGCGCCGCCGGGGGCTCCCGGCGCGCGTCGGACTGCTCGCGGCGGCCCTCTGCCTCTCGGCGGCGCTCTCGCTCGACGTGCAGCTCGTCCTCGGCGTCGAGAGCCTGGTCTCGCTGAGCTGACCGGCGGCGTCACACGGCGCGGGGCGCGCGCACCCCTCCGCTACAGTGACGGGGGGCTGCCGACGCCCCCGCCTCGGTGCCCGCTCCGTCCCCTCTCCGAAGGAAGCGCCTCTCGTGACAAAGCCGGTCGTCCTGATCGCCGAAGAACTCTCGCCCGCCACCGTGGACGCGCTCGGTCCCGACTTCGAGATCCGCTCCGTGGACGGCACCGACCGCCCGGCGCTGCTCGAGGCCCTCGCCACGGCGCACGCGATCCTGGTGCGCTCCGCGACGCAGGTCGACGCGGAGGCGATCGCCGCGGCCCCGTCGCTCCAGGTGATCGCCCGCGCCGGTGTGGGCCTGGACAACGTCGACATCACCGCCGCGACCGCCGCGGGCGTCATGGTCGTGAACGCGCCGACCTCGAACATCATCTCGGCCGCCGAGCTCACCGTCGGCCACATCCTGAGCCTCGCCCGCCACATCCCCGCCGCGCACAGCGCGCTCGCGCAGGGCCTCTGGAAGCGCTCGAAGTACACGGGCGTCGAGCTCTACGAGAAGACCGTCGGCATCATCGGCCTCGGCCGCATCGGCGCGCTGATCACCGCGCGCCTGCAGGCCTTCGGTGTGAACGTCGTCGCCTACGACCCCTACGTGACCAGCGCCCGCGCGCAGCAGCTCGGCGTCACGCTCCTCTCCCTGGAGGAGCTGCTGGCCGAGAGCGACTTCATCACGATCCACATGCCGAGGACCCCCGAGACGACGGGCATGATCTCGGACGATCAGCTGGCGCTGATGAAGCCGTCGGCGTTCATCGTGAACGTGGCCCGCGGCGGCCTCATCGACGAGGACGCGCTGCACCGCGCGCTCGTCGCGAAGACCATCGCCGGCGCCGGACTCGACGTGTTCGTGAAGGAGCCGCCGACCGGATCGCCGCTGCTCGCCCTCGAGAACGTGGTCGTCACTCCGCACCTCGGGGCCTCGACCGACGAGGCGCAGGAGAAGGCCGGCGTCTCGGTCGCCCGCTCGGTGCGCCTCGCGCTCTCGGGCGAGCTCGTGCCGGACGCCGTGAACGTCGCCGGCGGCGTGATCGACGAGTACGTGCGCCCCGGCATCCCGCTGGTCGAGAAGCTCGGCCAGGTCTTCTCGGGCCTCGCGGACTCGCCGGTCACCTCCATCGACGTCGAGGTGCGCGGCGAGCTCGCCGGCTACGACGTGAAGGTCCTCAAGCTGGCGGCTCTCAAGGGCGTGTTCACCAACGTGGTCTCGGAGACGGTGTCCTACGTCAACGCGCCGGTGCTCGCGGAGCAGCGCGGCATCGAGGTGCGCCTGATCACGGAGCCGGTCTCGGACGAGTACCGCAACGTGATCACGCTGCGCGGCGCGCTCTCGGACGGCTCGCAGATCTCGGTCTCGGGCACGCTGACCGGCACCAAGCAGGTCGAGAAGATCGTGGCGATCAACGGCTACGACGTCGAGGTCCCCCTCGCGAAGCACCTCGTCGTCATGAGCTACGTCGACCGCCCCGGGATCGTCGCGGTCTACGGCCGTGAGTTCGGCGACGCCGCGGTCAACATCGCGGGCATGCAGATCGCGCGCACCGAGGCGGGCGGCAAGGCGCTCTCGGTGATCACCATCGACTCTCCCGCCCCCGACGGCCTGCTCGAGAAGGTCCGCGTCGCGATCGACGCCGACCTCATGCAGGAGATCGACATCACCGAGCAGTGAGCACGCGGCGGTTCGCTCAGGTCGACGTCTTCGGCGCCGCGCCGTTCCGGGGCAACCCGGTGGCGGTCGTCGTCGACGGCGACGGCGTGGGCGACGCCGCGATGGCGGAGTTCGCGCGCTGGACGAACCTGTCCGAGACGACCTTCCTCCTCCGCCCGAGCGACCCCGCGGCCGACTACCGGCTGCGGATCTTCACGCCGGGCGGGGAGCTGCCCTTCGCCGGGCACCCGACCCTCGGGAGCGCGCACGCCTGGCTCGCGGCCGGAGGGACGGCCCGCGCGGCGGGGGAGCTCGTGCAGGAGTGCGCCGCGGGTCTCGTCCGACTGCGGGTGACGGAGGAGGGCATCGCCTTCGCCGCCCCGCCCCGCCGGCGGACCGGACCGGTCGACGAGGCGACGATCGAGCGGGTGGCTGCGGCTCTGCGGATCCCGCGCGCGGAGATCCTCGACCACGAGTGGGTCGACAACGGTCCCGGCTGGCTGGCCGTGCGGCTCGCATCGGCGGAGCAGGTCCTCGCGCTGCGGCCGGACCAGGCTCTCCTCGCCGGGCTCCCCGTCGGCGTCGTGGGCGAGCATCCGGCGGGAGGCGAGTGCGCGGTCGAGGTGCGGGCGTTCATCCCCGACGCCGGTGTGTCCGAGGACCCGGTGACGGGGAGCCTCAACGCGGGGATCGCCCAGTGGCTGATCGGCAGCGGCGTGCTGCCCGAGCGCTACACGGCCGCCCAGGGGGCGGCGCTGGGCCGAGCCGGGCGCGTGCGCGTCGAGAGCACGGACGGCGCGATCTGGATCGGCGGCGCGACGGTGACCCTGATCGACGGGGTCGTCGAGCTGTAGCGGGTCCGCCGGGGGCGGCGCGGCTCAGCTCCCGAGGAGGCGCTGGACGACCGCGAGGACGTCCTCGGCCTCGCCGCGCGACGGCGAGCCCGTGGGGAGCAGGGCAGAGTTGTAGTAGAGCCCGTCGCTCATCAGGACGATCGCCCGGGCGACGAGCGGGTCGCCCACGGCGTCGGCGACCACCTCGTTCCAGCTGTCGTGGATCCGCGCGAGGCCGCCGCTGGCGCGCTCGTCGTGCCCCTGCGCGATGCGCGACACGGCGAGGATCGTGCGGTCGAAGGCCGAGTCGGCGGCGAAGGAGGTGCGCAGCAGGTAGGCGACCACGCCCTCGGGAGCGGCGAGGCTCTGCGCGACGTCCGCCTCCCGCCGCGCGTCGAGGCGCTGCAGGAGCCCGTCGACGAGAGCGTCCTTCGAGGGGAAGTGGTAGAGCAGCCCGCCCTTGGAGACTCCGGCCTCGCGCGCGACGGCGTCGAGGGTCGCGGCGCGCTCGCCCTGCTCGATGAGGAGCTGCTCGAACGCGTCGAGGACGCGGTCGCGGGCGGGGGCAGGAGGCACGGCGACCATCCTACGGCGGATCAGTGGCGACTGTACCGGCTGGACGGTATACTCTCTCCGTTCTCCTCTGAAAGGTCGTTCCCGTGTCCGCGCGCACCGCTCCCGTCTCCACCCACGACACCGCCGGCGCCGCCGACAGGGTCGGGCGACGCGCCTGGGTGGCGCTCGCGGTGCTGATGCTCCCGGTGCTGCTGGTCTCGGTCGACAACACGGTGCTGAACTTCGCGCTCCCTTCGATCGCCGAGGATCTGGGCCCCTCCGGCACCGAGCTGCTGTGGATCGTCGACGCCTACCCGCTGGTGCTCGCGGGCCTGCTGGTGGCGATGGGCAGTCTCGGCGACCGCGTCGGGCGGCGGCGCCTCCTGCTGGTCGGCGCGGTCGGCTTCGCCGCCGTCTCGGTCGTGGCCGCGTTCGCTCCCACCGCCGCGGCGCTCATCGGCGCCCGCGCGGCACTGGGCTTCTTCGGCGCGATGCTGATGCCCTCGACGCTCTCGCTCCTGCGCAGCGTCTTCCCCGACCGCGACCAGCGCCGCCTCGCGATCGCGATCTGGGCGACCGGCTTCGCCGTGGGCTCGGGCATCGGCCCGCTGGTCGGCGGCGTGCTGCTCGAGCACTTCCCCTGGGGGTCGGTGTTCCTGCTCGCGGTGCCCGTGCTGCTCCCGCTGGTCGTCCTGGTGCCGATCCTGGTGCCGGAGTCGCGCGACCCGCAGCCCGGCCCGGTCGACGTGGTCAGCATCCTGCTGTCGCTGGCGACCATGGCGCCGGTCGTCTACGCGGTGAAGTCCTTCGCCGAGCACGGGATCGACGCGGTCGGCGTCGCGGCGCTCGTCGTGGGCGTCGTCTCGGGAGTTCTGTTCGTCCGCCGCCAGCAGCGCCGGGCCTCGCCGATGCTCGATCTCTCGCTCTTCCGCCGCGGCTCGTTCAGTGCGGCGATCGTGGTCAACCTCCTCAGCGTCACCGCGCTGGTCGGCGGGCTCTTCTTCCTCTCGCAGCACCTGCAGCTCGTGGTCGGGCTCTCGCCGCTGGAGGCGGGCCTCGTGCTCGTGCCGGGCCTCGCCGTGATGATCCTGGCCGGGCTCGGCGTGGTGCCGATCGCGCGCCGCGTCGCTCCGCGCCTCGTCGTCCCGGCCGGACTGCTGGTCTCGGCCGTCGGGTACATCCTGCTGGCCCTCGGCAGCGGGGCGCCCGGAGGAGCGTCCGCGCTCACCGTCGCCGTCGCCTTCGCGTTCCTCGGCCTGGGCATCGGTGCGGCCGAGACGGTGTCGAACGAGCTGATCCTGGCCAACGCGCCCGCCGACAAGGCCGGTGCGGCCTCCGCCGTCTCCGAGACCGCCTACGAGCTCGGTGCCGTCCTCGGCACCGCGACGCTCGGCACGGTCCTCACCGCCGTGTACCGCGGGGGAGTCGTGCTGCCCGAGGGCCTCGACGCCGCGCAGTCGCAGCGGGCCGGGGAGACCCTCGGCGGCGCCGTCTCGGTCGCCGGCGAGCTGCCCGCCGACTCCGCCGCGAGCCTCGTCGCGTCGGCGAGCGCGGCGTTCGACTCGGGCGTCGGCTGGTCGGCCTGGCTCGGTGTCGTCCTCGTGCTGGCCGCCGCCGCGGTCGGCGCCTGGCGCCTCCGCCGGAGCTGACGCTCCTCCTCTCCTCCCGAGGGAGGCCGCCCGGGACGCGCAGCGCCTCCCGGGCGGCCCTCGCCAGCCCGACGGGGGCGCGTGCCCCGGACCGCGGCGCGGGCGGGCCGCGAGTACGCTGGGGGGACTCCGACCCCGTACGCCTGAGGACCGCCATGCCCCGCACCGTGAAGCTCGCCGTCATCCCCGGAGACGGGATCGGGCCCGAGGTGACCGCCGAGGCCGTCAAGGTCCTCGACGCCGTCACCGCCGACTCCGACCTGGTGCTCGAGACGACCACCTTCTCGCTCGGCGCCGCCCGCTACCTCGAGACCGGCGACGTCCTCACCGACGAGGACCTCGCGGCGATCGCGGGGCACGACGCGATCCTCCTGGGCGCCGTCGGCGGAGCACCGGGGGACCCGCGCCTCCGGGACGCGAACATCGAGCGCGGGCTGCTCCTGCGGCTGCGCTTCGAGCTCGACCACTACGTCAACCTGCGGCCGACCCGTCTCTACGCGGGCGTCCCCTCGCCGCTCGCGGCTCCCGGCGAGGTCGACTTCGTGGTCGTCCGCGAGGGCACGGAGGGGCCCTACGTCGGTACCGGCGGCTCGATCCGGCAGGGCACCCCGCACGAGGTCGCCAACGAGGTGTCGGTCAACACCGCCTACGGGGTCGAGCGCGTCGTCCGACACGCGTTCGAGCTCGCCCGCACGCGCCGCTCCCGGCTGACGCTCGTCCACAAGACGAACGTCCTCGTCTTCTCCGGCTCGCTCTGGAAGCGGATCGTCGACGAGGTGGGGGCCGCCTTCGAGGACGTGGCCGTCGACTACCTCCACGTGGACGCCGCCACGATCTTCCTCGTGACCGACCCTGCTAGGTTCGACGTCATCGTCACCGACAACCTCTTCGGCGACATCCTGACCGATCTGGCCGGCGCGATCAGCGGCGGCATCGGACTCGCGGCCTCGGGCAACATCAACCCCGACGGCGCGTTCCCCAGCATGTTCGAGCCGGTCCACGGATCCGCGCCCGACATCGCAGGACGGCAGCTCGCCGACCCGACCGCCGCGATCCTCTCGGCCGCGATGCTGCTGGACCACCTCGGCCGGAGCGACGAGGCCGCCCGCGTCACCGCGGCCGTGACCGCCGACATCGAGTCGCGCGACGGCACCCCGCGCTCCACGGCCGCGATCGGCGACTCCGTCGTCGCCCGCCTCCGCTGATCCCCCGCAGAAGGACACCACAACGATGAGCACCGACTCCGCCCCCGCCGACCTCGCGTTCGAGGTGACCGCCGCCCCCGCGCCCCGCTCCGCCGAGGAGCGCGCCCGGATCCTCGCGAACCCCGGCTTCGGCATGCACTTCACCGACCACATGGTCGGCCTCCGCTGGACCCGCGCGGACGGCTGGCACAGCGCCCGCGTCGAGCCCTACGGCCCGCTCGCGCTCGACCCCGCCGCCGCCGTCCTGCACTACGCGCAGGAGATCTTCGAGGGGATGAAGGCCTACCGCCACGAGGACGGCTCCGTCTGGACCTTCCGTCCGGAGGCGAACGCGCGCCGCCTGCAGCGCTCGGCCCGCCGTCTCGCGCTGCCGGAGCTCCCGACGGACCTCTTCGTCGAGTCGCTGCGGCAGCTGATCGCGGTCGACGGCGACTGGGTCCCCTCGGAGCCGGAGACCAGCCTCTACCTGCGCCCGTTCATGTTCGCGCAGGAGGCGTTCCTCGGCGTGCGCGCGGCCGAGGACGTCGGCTACTACGTGATCGCCAGCCCCGCCGGCGCCTACTTCTCGGGCGGCGTCGCCCCCGTGTCGATCTGGCTCTCCACCTCCTACGCCCGGGCGGGCAAGGGCGGCACGGGAGCGGCGAAGACGGGTGGCAACTACGCCTCCTCCCTCCTCCCGCAGCAGGAGGCCTACAGCCACGGCTGCGCGCAGGTCCTCTTCCTCGACTCGCAGGAGTCGCAGTGGATCGAGGAGCTCGGCGGCATGAACGTGGTGCTGGTGAAGAAGGACGGCACGCTGGTCACCCCGGAATCGGACTCGATCCTCGAGGGCATCACGCGCGACAGCGTCCTGCAGCTCGCCGAGGACCGCGGCCACCGCGTCGAGCGGCGCCGCGTGAGCATCGACGAATGGCGCGACGGAGTGGCCTCCGGCGACGTGGTCGAGGTGTTCGCCTGCGGGACCGCCGCCGTGATCACCCCGATCGCCGAGCTCAAGGGCGAGGGCTTCTCCGTCGGCCGCGAGAGCGCGCCCGCCGGGGAGCTCACGATGTCGCTCCGCGAGGAGCTGACCGGCATCCAGTACGGACGCCGCGAGGACACGCACGGATGGATGACGAGGCTGGACGCATGAAGATCGCACGATTCGCCACGCAGCGCGACGGGGACAACGGGGGAGCGATCCACTTCGGGATCGTGGACGAGGACGACCTGGTCGTGCTCGCCGGCGACCCGATGTTCGCCGGGTTCGACACCACGGGGGAGCGCATCCCGATCGCGGAGGCGAAGCTCCTCGCGCCGGTGATCCCGCGCTCCAAGATCGTCGGCATCGGGAAGAACTACGCCGACCACGCGGCCGAGATGGGCGGCGACGCCCCGGCGGAGCCGCTGGTGTTCCTCAAGCCGAACACGTCGGTCATCGGCCCGGACGAGGCGATCGTCCTCCCCGAGGACAGCCAGCTGGTGGAGTTCGAGGGCGAGCTGGCGATCGTGATCGGCGCCGTGGCCCGCAACGTCCGCGCGGAGGACTACGAGGACGTGGTCTTCGGGTACACGATCGCCAACGACGTCACCGCACGCGACCTCCAGCGCTCCGACGGCCAGTGGGCGCGGGCGAAGGGCTACGACACCTTCTGCCCGCTCGGACCGGTCATCGAGACCGAGTTCGTCTGGAACGAGAGCGCGATCGAGACCCGCGTCAACGGGCGCGTGCAGCAGACGGGCAGCACCGGCGACATGATCCACGGGGTGCCCGAGCTCGTGGCCTACGTCTCGCGCATCTTCACGCTGCTCCCCGGGGACGTGATCCTCACCGGGACGCCCGCCGGCGTCGGGCCGATCGCGAACGGGGACACCGTCGCGGTGGACGTCGAGGGCATCGGCACGCTGTTCAACCCGGTGGTCGTCCGGCGCTGAGCCCGGGCCCTCCTGCGCGGAGGGACGAGCGCCTCCGGCCCGCAAGGATCCTCGGATCCGGCGGGCCGGACGCGTCCGAGCGGGACGTCAGTCGGCGCTCGCCGGGTCGCTGCCGACCGCGCCCTCGGTCTCGTCCGGCAGGTCGGCGTCGCCGGAGACGGTGTCCCCTCCGCTGTCGCCGTCGGTCACGGCGTCCGTGACACCGCGGTCGATCGCGGTGCCCCCGGGAGCGGCCCCCGCGGCGGAGGCGTCGGCCGCGTCCTCGCCGGGCAGCACCGTCTGCGCGCCGCCGGTGTTCGGAACGGCGTCGCCGCCGGATCCGGGAAGGTCCTCGTTCACGTTCTGGTCGGCCATGTCGGCTCCTCTCGTCGGGGCTCCAGCCCAGCACGCGACGGGCCCCTCCGCAGGACGTTGACAGCGCGGGGACGAGGGGGCAGAGGCGGGCCGCGAGGCCGGGCGACGCGCCTTCACCGTGCTCCCCGGCGCTGTCAAGCGGACTGCCTCCGGGGCCGTCTGGTCGTAGCGTCGAGCTATGAACTCCTCCCGCACCGACTCCGTCAGCCGCATCGCTCGGGAGGACTTCGGCTGGTCGTCGCTGCTCCCCGGTCAGCGCGAGGCGATCGAGTCGGCGGCCTCCGGGCGCGACACGCTGCTGGTGCTGGCGACGGGCGGCGGCAAGTCCGCGGTCTACCAGATCGCCGGAGCCGAGCGCGGCGGCGTCGTCCTGGTCGTCTCCCCGCTCGTCGCCCTGCAGGCCGACCAGCTCGCCGCGATCGAGGCGGCTCCGGCGGCCCCGCCCGCCGTCGCGATCAACTCCTCCCAGGGCGCCGCGGCCGTCGCCCGCGCCTGGGACCGGATCGACGAGGGCGGCCCGCTCTACGTGCTCCTGGCGCCCGAACAGCTCGCCAAGCCCGAGAACGTGGCGCGCCTGGCGGCCGCGGGAGTGTCGCTCCTGGTCGTCGACGAGGCGCACTGCGTCTCCTCCTGGGGCCACGACTTCCGCCCCGACTACCTCCGCCTGGCCGATGTGCGCGGCGAGCTCGGCGACCCGCCGGTGCTCGCGATGACCGCCACCGCCTCCGGGCCGGTGCGCGACGAGATCATCGAGCGCCTCCGGATGACCGACCCCGAGATCCAGGTGCACGGCGTCGACCGTCCGGAGATCCGGCTGGTGGTGCACCGCCACGAGAGCGAGAACGAGAAGCGCGCCGCCGTGGTCGAGGAGGCGCGCAGCTGGACGGCTCCGGGCCTGGTCTACGTCGCCACCCGCAAGGAGACGGAGGCCTACGCGGCCGACATCGCGGCGGAGGGGCGCCGGGTCGCGGCGTACCACGCCGGACTCAAGGTGTCCGAGCGCAAGGTCGTGCACGAGCAGTGGCGCGCCGGCGAGCTCGACGTCGTCGTCGCGACCTCGGCCTTCGGGATGGGCATCGACCGGGCCGACGTCCGCTTCGTGCTGCACGCGACGACCACCGAGTCGCTCGACGCCTACTACCAGGAGATCGGCCGCGCGGGCCGCGACGGCGAGCCGGCCACCGGCGCGCTGCACTACCGCGCCGAGGATCTGGGTCTCCGCCGCTTCTTCGCCAAGCGCTCGGTCGACAAGGCCGCGCTGCGCGTGATCTGGGCGGCCGTCTCGGAGCAGCCGGGGCTCGACTCCGCGGCTCTCGCGAAGGAGCTGGGGAAGCCGGCCCGCACGATCGCCCGGATCGTCAACGATCTCGCGGACGCGGGGCTGGTGGAGACCGGGTCCGGTCTGCGCGCCACGCGCGAGGCCTCGGGCGACGAGGCCGTGCACGCGGTGAAGGAGGCTCTGGCCTCCCGCGAGCGGATCGCGGAGTCGCGCCTGTCGATGATGCGCGCGTACGCGGAGACCAGCCAGTGCCGCCGCCGGGTCTTGCTGGACTACTTCGGCGTGGAGTCGGCCGAGTGGTGCGGCAACTGCGACGGCTGCGAGCGGCACGAGGCGAGCGGCGAGACCGTCGAGGCGCCCGTGGACGCCCCTCTGAGCGTCGACGAGTCGGTGGAGCACCGCGAGTGGGGCGCCGGTACCGTGATGAGCGTCGAGGCCGACCGGGCGACGATCTTCTTCGAGTCCGAGGGCTACAAGGTGCTGTCGTTCCAGGCACTCGAGTCCGGCGTCCTGCGCGAGCACGCCTCCGCCTGACCCGGGCTCTCCGCGCCGGCCGATCGCCGCTCGCGGGACGCCGCTCCGGTACGGCAGGCACGGCGTGCCGTGCACCGGAGCGGCGTCCCGCGGAGGGGGTCAGACCTTCGAGACGGCCGAGCTCACGTCGGTGGGCTTCTCGTAGTCGCCGTCCGGGATCGCACGGAGGGCCTCGAGGACGTCGCCGTCCGCGCCCTCCTTCTCCGCGGTCTCGACGATCGTGTCCTTCGAGGCGGGGTAGTCGATGCCCGAGAGGTACTTCTGGATCTGGATCGGGTTGGGTGCGTCCATCGTGCTGTCCTTTCGTCGCCTTGCTGAGTGTTACGAGTGCTCTTCGGCGAAGAGCCGGTCGAAGGCGTCGACGCGCCGGTCGGCGACCGTCGTGGGCGTCTCGAGGTGCACGGCGCCGCTGGGCACGAGGCCCGCGCCGCCGAAGCGCTCCATGACGCGCCACTGCGCGGCGACGTCCTCACCGCTGTGCTCCGGGGGCAGCTGCTCCCAGAAGTCGAAGCCGCCGACGGCCAGGAGGGCGTCGCGGCGGTAGAGGACGCACGCGCCCAGCCAGGCGACCCGGTACGCGCGCCAGGCGCCCTCCGGGACGTCGAGGCGGGCGGCGACGTGCGTGAGATTGGCCGCGTTGTGCAGCGGCCAGCGCTCGAACTCCGGGGTTCCGCGCCGCACCCGCTCGGGCTCCACGCGCTCCTCCCAGGTCTCGAACGACTCGGTCTCGTGCGGGCGCACGTCCTCGAGGTAGGACAGGCCCTGCACCGCGGAGCCGACGAAGCCGCAGTCGAGGCGCTCGAGGGCCTCGTGCAGCCGCGAGAGCGTGCCCGGCTCGAGCCACACGTCGTCGTCGAGGAAGAGGACGGCCGGGGCGGTGGCGAGGGAGAGGAGGTAGTGCCTCTGCTCCGCGAGCCCGCGCCGGGGCAGGTGCCGGCGCACCACCGGAGCCCGGCCCTGCGCCTCCAGCACGCGCAGCATCGCGAGGATCGTCGGGTCGCTCTCGGCGACCGCGTCGTCGGACTGGTCGCTGACGATCACGCGGAAGGGCGGGTCGTCCTGGGCGGCGAGTCCGGCGAGCGTGGCGGCGAGCTCGGCACGGCGGCCGACCGTCGGCACCAGCACGTCGATCAGCGGCTGCCGGGGAGCCTCGGGGACCCCCCAGCGCCCGGACCACCGGCGGCTGGTCACGGCGCGGCCGATCGGATGCGCTGGACCATCTCGGTCGTGGAGTGCTCCGAGACGTAGCCGACCGTGGTGACGACGCCCCCGTAGGAGCGGACGACGGCTGCCTCCGCGAGCATGTCGGGGTTGTAGTCCCCGCCCTTCACGTAGATGTCGGGCTGCACGCGCTCGAGCAGCGGGATGGGGGTGTCTCCGCCGAAGAGTGTCACGTAGTCGACGCAGCCCAGCTCGGCGATCACGCCCGCGCGGTCGCCCTCCGGGTTGATCGGCCGTCCCTCGCCCTTCAGCCGCCGGACGGAGTCGTCGTCGTTCACCGCGACCACGAGCACATCGCCGAGCTCGCGGGCCTGGCGGAGGTAGGCGGTGTGGCCGCGGTGCAGGACGTCGAAGCAGCCGTTGGTGAACACCACGCGGCGACCGCGGCGCGACTGCTCCGCGAGGACCTCGACGAGGGCGTCCTCGCCGAGCACGACGGCGCCGGGAGCGGCGAGGGAGGCGAGCAGGTCGTCGCCCGAGCAGACGGAGGTGCCGGGACGCTGCACGACCACGTCGGCGGCGGCCTGCGCCAGATCGACGGCGGTGGCCAGGGAGCGGCCGGCGGCGAGGGCGAGGGTGGCGGTCGCGGCGAAGGTGTCTCCGGCGCCGGACGCCTGCTTCTCCTCCGCGGGCTGAGCGAAGGTGCGGCTGACCGTGCCGTCGGCGTCGAGGGCGGTGGAGCCGTCCCGGTCGAGGGTGACCACGACGTGCCGGGCGCCCGAGCGGGCGCGCAGGTCGTCCGCCGCGTCGCGCACGGCGGCGGCCCGCTCCGTCCCGCGGCCGAGGGAGCCGCCGAGCAGCCGCTCCGCCTCCTTGGCGTTCGGGGTGACGAGGTCCGGCCGGGCGAAGGCCCAGTCGGCGAGCTCGTGCGCGTCGATCACGAGGAGGCCGGGGCGCCCGACGGCGAGCAGGCGCTCGACGGCCTCGCGGAGGATCCCCGAGCCGTAGTCGCAGACCAGGACGGCGTCGGCGCCCGAGGCGGCCTCGGCGGCGGCACCGGCGAGCAGGGCCAGCTCGTCGTCGGCCGGGCGGTGCGGGCCGGAGTCGACGCGCAGCATCACGCTGTCGCCGCCGACCACGCGGGTCTTGATCGTCGTCGCGGCGCCGGTGCGGACGACCCGGGAGGTGTCCAGGCCGGCCCGCTCGAGGGCGCGCACGAGCCGGTCGCCCTCGGAGTCGCGTCCGGCCACGCCGACCGTGCGGACGACGGCGCCCAGCGCGCGCAGGTTGGCGGCGGTGTTGGCGGCCCCGCCCGCGACGTCGACGACGTCCTCGAGCCGCAGGACCGGCGCGGGCGCCTCCCGCGTGACGCGCTCCGCCTCGCCGAGCCACCAGGAGTCGAGGATGAGGTCCCCGATCACGGCGACGACGGGCGGGCGCTCGTGGACGTGCGCCAGGAGGGCGCTCGCCCGCTGGAGCGCCGAGCCCTCGAGGCTCATCGCGCGCCTCCCGGCAGAACGGGCAGGCCGAAGTGCACGACCGTGGTGGTGGTCATCTCGTCGAGCAGCTCCGGGCCGTAGCCGAAGCCGGAGCCGGATGCTCCGCGGGGCTGGGCGCTGCCGCCCGGCGCTCCTCCGAAGACGCCGTTGACCTTGACTGTGCCGACCGGCAGCGTCGCCGCGGCGCGGTGCGCGTGCTCCATGTCGGCGGTGAGGATCGAGGAGGCCAGGCCGTAGGGGCTCGCGGCGGCCAGGTCCAGGCCCTCGTCGAAGGAGTCGACGACGCGGATCGGCGCGACGGGCCCGAAGGTCTCCTCCGTCATCACCAGCATCGACTCGGTGCAGTCGGCCAGGACGGTCGCGGGGTAGAAGGTGCCGTCCCCGGGAGTGCCGCCGGTGAGGGCGCGCGCGCCGCTGCCGAGCGCCTCCGTGACGTGCTCGTGGACGGCGTCGCGCATGCGGGCGTCGACGAGGCGGGGGAGAGGGCCCGCGCTCCAGCGGTCGGCCTCGGCGACCAGCGCCGCCGTGAACGCCTCGGCGATGTCGCGGTGCACGTAGATCCGCTCGACGGAGGTGCAGATCTGGCCGGCGTTGGCGAAGGCGCCCAGCGCGGCCTGCTCGGCGGCCCAGACCGGGTCGACGTCGCGGTCGACGACGAGCGCGTCGTTGCCGCCGTTCTCGAGGATCACGTGCGCGCCGGTGACGGCGGCGACCCGGGCGAGCGCGCGGCCGGTGGCGGTCGAGCCGACGTGGGCGAGGACGTCGACGCCCTCGGTGCGCGCCAGCTCGTCGCCGACCGCCCCGTCGCCCTCGACCAGGGTCAGCACGCCCTCGGGCAGCGCCTCGGCGAGGATGCTCGTGAAGAGGGCGCCCGTGCCCGGACTGCGCTCGCTCGGCTTGTGCACGACGACGTCACCGGAGACGATCGCGGCGCCCAGGAGGCCCGCAGCGACGGCGACCGGGTCGTTCCACGGAGTGAGGGCGAGCACGACACCGCGCGGGTGCGGCAGGGCGAGATCGACGTTGAGCGCCCCTCCGCGCAGGCTCCTCCCGCGGTGCAGCGGGCCGAGCTCGGCGTACTGGAGCAGCGTGTCGACACCGGCGCGGACGCCGCCCAGGGCGTCGCCGGCGGGCTTGCCCGTCTCCTGCGTGTTGAGGTCGGCGAGCTCCTGCTCGCGCTCGGCCACGCGGTGGGCGGCGGCACGGAGCAGGGCGCCGCGCTCGGCGGGCGCGGTGGCGGCCCACGCGGGGAACGCGGTCCGCGCGCGGCGGACGGCGTCGGCGGCGGTCGTGGCGGGGGTCGTGATGTCGATGGTCACGGTCACCTCTCGGTCGGGGGCGCCCGCGGAGTGGCGGACGCATCCGTCCGGTACCCGGGTGGTGCGCGCCTAGACACGCCGCCTCCGGAATCCGCCCCCGGATCGGCGACGGGCTCGCCCCCGATCCGGTTTCGGATCGGCCCCGGCGGGGAAGTGGAGGAGTGCACCGTCCCCGGAGCGGCGCCCGCGCGCCCTCCGCACCTGAGAGGAACCCGTCGTGGTCGCCATCGCCCCCCTCCGAGAGCCCTTCGCCGGAGTCGAGAGGATCGCCGTCCTGCGCGGCGGCGGACTCGGCGACCTGCTGTTCGCGCTGCCCGCCGTCGACGCCCTCGCGACCGCCTACCCGGGAGCCGAGATCACCCTGCTCGGGACGCCCGCGCACCGGGTCCTGCTGACGGGCGTCGAGTCGCCGATCGCCGACGTCGAGATCCTGCCGGTGGCGCAGGGCGTCCGCGACGGAGAGGGGGAGGACCCCCGGGTCGTCGAGGACTTCACCGAGCGGATGCGCGCGCGCCGCTTCGACCTGGCCGTGCAGCTGCACGGCGGCGGGCGCTACTCCAACCCGTTCCTCCAGCGCCTCGGCGCGCGCCACACGATCGGGTCGCGCACCGACGACGCCGCGGAGCTCGAGCGCACGATCCCCTACGTCTACTACCAGCACGAGATGCTGCGGGCGCTCGAGATCGTCGGGCTGGCCGGAGCGCCCGCGACCCGCCTCGAGCCTGCGCTCGCCGTGGATCCGGAGCGGCGGGACCGCCTCGCCGCCGCGCTGCCCGCGGGCGGCCCGCTGGTGCTGATCCACCCCGGCGCGACCGATCCCCGCCGCCGCTGGCCCGCCGCCTCCTTCGCCGCCGTGGCGACGGAGCTGCTGGCGGACGGCGCGCGCGTGCTGGTGGTGGGCGACGCCTCGGACGTGCCCGCCGCCGACGAGATCGTCGCCGGAGCGCCGGGAGCGGTCTCCTGGGCGGGCGTCGTGGACCTCCCGGACCTCGCTCCGCTGCTCTCGCTCGCCGACCTCGTGCTCGGCAACGACTCCGGACCCCGCCATCTCGCCGCCGCGGTCGGCGCTCCGACGGTCGGGGTCTTCTGGGTGGGCAACGCGATCAACGCCGCGGCCCTCGGGCGGCAGCGCCACCGGGTGCAGCTGAGCTGGACCACGCACTGCCCGGTCTGCGGGCGCGACGCCACGCAGGTCGGCTGGACCGCTCCGCGCTGCGAGCACGACGTCACGTTCGTCGGCGACGTGCGCGTCGAGGCGGTGCTCGAGGACGTCCGCGGGGTGCTCGCCTCCACCCGCTGAACCGCGAGACGCCGCCTCGGTACGCGACGCGCCGGGGCGTGCGGACCGAGGTGGCGTCTCGCGGCGGGGGATCCGGGGCGCGCCCGGATCAGCGGATCACGGCCAGGACGGCTCCTCCTCGTGCGTGATGACGAGCTCGCGGACCTCGCAGCCGCGCGGCTGGCCGAGGACGAACATGACGGCGTTCGCCACGTTCTCCGGGTCGTTCAGCAGCGCGTCCGGACCCGGCTTGTACTGCTCGTCGCGGTCGTCGAAGAAGCGCGTCTTCATGCCCGACGGGATCAGCGTGGTCACGCCGATCTCGCCCTTGGTCTCGGCCGCGAGCGCGCGGGTGAAGCCGAGCACGCCGAACTTCGAGGCGCAGTACGCGGTCGCGTCCGAGACGGCCTTGATCGCGAGCGAGGAGGCGACGGTGACGACGCGGCCGTGGGTCTCGGTGAGGAAGGGCAGCGCCGCCCGGACGACGGCCGCGGTGCCGAGGAGGTTGACGGAGATGACGCGCTCCCACTCCTCCGGCTCCACGTCCACGAGGCGGCCGCAGCGGTCGATGCCGGCCGCGGTCACGACGGCGTCGAGCCCGCCGTGCTCGCGGGCGATCTCGACGACCGCCTTCTCGGCCTCGCGGGTCTTCGCGACGTCGACCTGGTAGGCGGCGACGCCCTCCTTCACCGACGAGACGTCGCGGTCGAGCACGATCGGGGTGCCGCCGGCGGCGGTGACCGCGGCGGCGACGGCCGCACCGAGCCCGGAGGCTCCTCCGGTGATCAGGACGCGGCCGATGGGGGTGGGAGTGGTGCTCATGGTTTCCTTCCGGGGGTGGTCTGCGGGCCTCGTGGGCCGCGGGTCAGCCGACGCGCGCGAGCGCGGCGGCGAGATGGGTGGTCGAGCGGCCCGGGTGGTACGGCACGGTCAGGACCCGGCCGCCCCACTCCGCCACCGTCGCCGTCTCGGGGAGGGACTCGGCGGAGTAGTCGCCGCCCTTCACCCAGACGTCGGGGCGGATGCGGCGCAGCGCCTCGTCCGGCGTGTCCTCGCCGAAGACCAGCACAGCGTCGACGCACTCGAGCGCGAGCAGCAGGTCGACGCGGTCGTCCTCGGGGATGATCGGCCGCGCCGCGCCCTTGAGGCGCCGGACGGAGTCGTCCGAGTTGAGGCAGACGATCAGGCAGTCGCCGAGAGCGCGTGCCGCGGAGAGGGTGCGGGCGTGGCCGGCGTGGAGCAGGTCGAAGCAGCCGCCCGTCGCGACCACCGTTCCTCCTGCCGCGCGGACGGACTCGGCGACGCGCAGGGCGTCCACCCCGCCGCCGTGGAGGGGTGCGGGGTCGGCGGGAGCGGAGAGGGAGGCGACCCCTCCCGCGAGGAGGTAGGCGCCGGCTGCGGCGACCGCCGCCTGCACCGCCTCCGACGTGCTCGCACCCTCGGCGAGGGCGACGGCGGCGGAGGCGGCGAACCGGTCGCCCGCGCCGCACGGGTCGGTGGGCGGCACGGCGACGGCCGGTGCGACGACCGGGACGCCGGCGCCGCGGGAGCGCAGCAGGGCGCCGGAGGATCCCATCGTCACGGTGACCGCACCGCAGCCCCAGCGCTCGAGGAGGGTGCTCGCGGCGGACTCGGCGCGCGTCACTCCGCGGCCGACGGCTCCCGAGAAGGCGGTGGCCTCGGCCAGGTTCGGGGTGGCGAGGGAGGTGGCGGCGACCGGCTGCGAGCCACGCGGGTGCGGATCCCACACCAGCGGCACGGTGAGCGCGTCGAGCGCCGTGCGGAGCGACGGCTGCTCGGTCAGGCGGCGGCCGTAGTCGGCGACGATCACGGCGTCGGCGTCGGCGAGCGCGGCGAGCATGGCGTCGGTGACGCCGGGGACGGGCGGCGTCTCGCAGCCGCGGTCGATCCGTACGACGGCCTGGCCGGAGGCGGCGACGCGGGTCTTCACCGGCGTCGGCGCTCCCGTGGGTCCGGCGACCAGGCGGACGCCGGACAGCTCGGCGCGCAGCTCCGCCACGTCCGGATCCGAGTCCTCGGCGAGCGCGGTCACCAGCGTCACCTCGTGCCCGTCGCGGGCGAGCATCCGGGCGACGAGCCCGGCACCGCCGGCTCGGGCGCTGCGGGCCGACACGTCGACCACGGGGACGGGGGCGTCCGGGCTCAGCCGCTCGGCGGGTCCGGAGAGGTCGACGTCGAGCATCACGTCGCCGACGACGACGAGGCGCAGGCGGCTCACGAGGCGGCCGCCGTCCGCGCGCGGATCCGGTGCTCGAAGGCCCGGCAGAGCGCGTGCACGAGCACCAGCTGCGCCTCCTGCACGTTGGAGCCGTGGCCCTCGAGGGCGATCGCCTCGTCGCAGAGCTCGGTGAGCGGGTTCGGCCCCTCGCCGGTCAGCGCCCACGACCGGGCGCCCGCCGCACGGGCGGCCTCCGCGGCGTGGAGGAGGTTCGCGCTGCGTCCGCTGGTGGAGAGCAGCACCACGACGTCGCCCGCCCGGGCGTGCGCGGTGACCTGGCGCGAGAACACGTGGTCGAAGCCGTAGTCGTTGCCGATCGCGGTCAGGCTCGACGTCTCGGCGTGCAGCGAGATGGCGGAGAAGGGGACGCGGTCGCCGTCGAAGCGGCCGACGAGCTCGGCGGTGAGGTGCTGCGCCTCCGCCGCGGAGCCGCCGTTCCCCGCGGCGAGCAGGCGCGCGCCGGAGTGCAGGCGGTCGGCGAGCTCGACGCCCCAGGCGGCGATCCTGTCGGAGTGGCGCTCCAGCTGCGCGACCGCGTCGAGCGCGCGCGCCACGTGGTCGTCGACGAGGCGCCGGGCGGCGCCGGCCGGGGTGTCCAGAACGGTGTCGATGGTCGCGGTGTCGATGGTCATCGTCGCGGAGCCGCCTTCCGGGTGGTGGGGGATGAGGGTGCGCTCGTGGCGCCGGTGAGGAGCGACTCGTCGCCGAGGCCGGCGAGGGTCGTGACGTAGGCGCGCTCGGTGTCGGCGGCGACGCGGTCCCAGGAGTAGCGGGACTCGACGCGCTCGCGGCCGGCGGCCCCGTAGGCGCGGGCGCGGTCGGGGTCCTCCAGCAGCGAGCCGAGGGCGGCGGCCAGGGCGACCGGATCGCGCGGAGGCACGTGGACCCCGGTGACGTCCTCGACCACGGTGTCGATCAGGCCGCCCACGGAGGAGGCGACGACCGGCACGCCGCAGGCCATCGCCTCGAGCGGAGTGATGCCGAACGGCTCGTACCAGGGCGCGCAGACCACGACGTCGGCCGAGCGGAGCATCGCGGGCATCTCGGTCTGCGAGAGCTGGCCGACGAAGTCGACGCGGTCCGCGACGCCGAGGCTCTCGGCCACGCCGTGCAGCCGCTGGTACTCGGGGTCCGCGGTCAGCGCGTCGCCGGAGCCGGAGCCCCCGACGACGACGAGCTCGGCGTCGTGTCCGGCCGCGACCAGGTGCGCGAGCGCCTCGATCGCGATGCCCATGCCCTTGCGCGGCACCAGGCGTCCGATGGTCATCAGCCGCGAGCGCTCGCCGCGGGGCGCGACCGGGCCCTCGACCGAGAACCGGTCGATGTCGACACCGCAGGGCACCACCGAGATGCGCGAGGTCGGCACGCCGAGCCCCTTGAGCTCGAAGGCCTCGTCCGAGCAGGTGGCGACGACGCCGTCGGCCTTCTGGCCCACTCCGGGCTCGAGCCAGGCGCGCTCCTCGGGGCTGGTGTCGAGCGCGCCCTGCTGGCGGCGCTTGACCACGCCCAGCGCGTGGAAGGTGTGGAGGACGGGCACGCGCCGCCCGGTGGCGCGCTCCACCCGCTCGGAGGCGTCGAGCGCGGCGACCCCGGACATCCAGAAGTGGCTGTGCACGAGGTCCGGCCGCTCCTGCAGCCACTCCTCGGCGAGGTCCACGGCGAAGTCACCCATGAAGGGCAGCAGCTCGTCCTTGGAGACGCGGCGCGGCGGGCCTGCGTCGATGTGCACGACCTCGACTCCCGAGGTGAAGGGCACGCGCCGGGGCAGGGAGGTGTCGTCGCGGCGGGTGTAGACGACCACGCGGTGGCCGCGGCGGGCGAGCGCGTCGGCGAGCGCCGCCACGTGGACGTTCTGGCCGCCGGCATCGACGCCGCCGAGGGTCGCCAGCGGGCTCGCGTGCTCCGAGACCATGGCGATCGTCAGCGCGGGCGCGGCGGAGAGGTGCTGCTTCATCGGGTGCTCCCTTCCAGAGCGGGCTCCGGCGACCGGCGTCCGGGGAGGTCGGCGAGGACCTCGTCCCAGTCGCGGTGGAACCGGGCGAGGCCGTAGCGCGCGAGCGCGGCCTCGCGGGCGACGGCGCCGGCGCGGGCGGCGCGCTCCGGGTCCTCGACGAGCGCCCGGGCCGAGGCGACGAGGGCGTCGAGGTCGTTCGAGACCGCTCCGGCCTCGGGCGGGACGGCGCGCCCCGCCTCTGTCACGTCGAGCGCGACGACGGGCATCCCGAGGTGCATCGCCTCCAGCAGCGCGAGGCCGAGGGAGGTCCAGCGGAACGGGTGCAGGTAGACCCGGCGGCGGGCCAGGGCCGCGTGCATCGCCTGGGTGCGGACGTCGCCGAGGACCGTCACGTCCTCCAGGCCCGGCAGCTCGGCGAGCCGGTCGGTCTTCATCCCGAAGACGTCCAGCGGAGCGACGGCGCCGAAGCGGGGGAGCAGGTCGGTCCCGGCGACCCGGCCCCGGCGGACGGGCTCGTTGACGACCACGCCGAAGTGCGGCAGCTCGCCGGTGTAGAGGGGACCCGGGTCGTGGATCCCGTGCTCGATCACCGTCGTCCGCGTCGATCCGGTGTCCCACATCAGGGCGTTGAAGTGGGTGACGTGGACGATCAGCAGGTCGTCGCGGTCGGCGAGCGGGTGGCGGTTGTCCGGCACGTCCCCGCGGGGGGTGTTGTGCTCCACGTAGACGGCGGGCACGTCGCGGCCGAGGCGTCGCCCGAGCAGGCGCTCGGCCTCGGCGAGCTCCTCGGGCCTCTGGAGGAGGACCGCGTCGACGTCGGCGTCGTGCAGCTCCTCGGGCGCGATCTCGACGGCGCTCGGCCAGTCGCGGCCGCCGGTGCCCAGGCCCCAGCCGTCGCGGGCCGGAGTCGTGGGGAGCAGGTAGGTGTGGGCGCCGCGGACGAAGGCGTCCGCCCAGCCGCCGTGCACGTGCCAGAGCAGGATCCTCATGCGATGGCCTCTCTCGGGGAAGTCGTGGGTCGGAGTCGGAGGGCGGCGGCGACCGCCTCCTCGGCGCTCACCCCCGCGAGGCAGGGATGGCCGGGGACGGGGCACACGCGGGCGCGCGAGCCGGCGCAGGGCGCCTCCTGGTCGCCGAGCAGCGCGACCGGGACGCCGTAGGGCGCCCAGCGCACGGCCGGGACGACCGGCGCGAAGAGGCTGACCACGGGGGTGCCGACCGCGGCGGCGAGGTGCGCGGGGCCGGTGTTGCCGCAGATCACGACCTCGGCGCCGGCCAGCACCTCGGCGGCGCCGGCGAAGTCCGTCGCCCCGCCGAGGTCGATGCCGCGGGAGCCCGCGACCTCGGCCGTGAGGGAGCGCTCGCCCGGGCCGCCGGTGACGACGACGGCGAGGCCCGCGTCCGCCAGCAGCTCGACGGCGCGGGCCGCGTTCGCCGCGGGCCAGGCGCGGGCGGGGACGGCTGCCCCGGGGTGCACGACCGCGTAGGGGCCGATCCCCTCGAGAGCGGCGGGCAGCACGCCCTCGCGGCGCACGCGGAGCCGTCCGTCGTCGCCGGCGGGCAGCGCGAAGCCGGCCGCCGCCGCGATCGCGAGCGCGCGCTCCGGCTCCGGCTGGTCCTCCTCGAGGGTCTCGCCCGGGACGAGGCGCACATCGAGCAGGGCGCCCGCGAAGTCGACCGAGGCGCCCGTGATGCGGGCGACACCGGCGAGGCGGAGCAGCAGGGCCAGCGGCAGCGGCGACTGGTGGAAGGAGGTGAGGATCACGGCCTCGTCCGGCGCGAACTCCTCGACCATCGCGCGCAGCTCGTCGACGAGTTCGTCGTCGACGGGGCGGGAGGCGTCGCCGATCCACGGGCACCACCAGGTGCGGACGGAGGAGGGACCCGGCAGCAGCGCGGCCGCGGGCGCTCCCTGCGGACCGCTCAGCAGCAGCACCTCGGCGTCGGCCGCGATCGCGCGGACGGCGGGTCCGCACAGCAGGACGTCTCCCGCGCTGTCCAGGCGGGCGACGAGCACGCGGCGGCTCACTCGACGTCCTCGTCGGGCCGCATCGCGAGCAGCAGCTCGACCGCCTCGAGGAGCGTCGCCGCCTGCAGCGGGGCGGCGTCCACCTCCTCGGCGCGGGTGATCGGAGTCGGCACCAGCACTCCACGGGCGCCGGCCGCGGCGGCGGCGCCGACGTCGGCCCCGATGTCGCCGATCACGGCGAGCGAGCGGGCCGGCAGTCCCAGCTGCTCGGCGGCGCCGAGCACCATGCCGGGCCGGGGCTTCCGGCAGGAGCAGCCGTCCTCCGGGCCGTGGGGGCAGAGCATCCACACGTCGAAGCCGCCGAAGAGCTCGTCCACGCGCCGGTTCACCGCGTCGGCCTGGCCGCGGTCGATGATCCCGCGGGCGATCCCAGACTGGTTGGTGACCACGCCCAGAACCAGTCCCGCCTCGCGCGCCCGCTCGACCGCCGCGAGGGCGGTGGGCATCGGGGAGACCTGCGCCGGGTCGCCGTTGTAGGGCACGTCGACCACGAGCGTCGCATCGCGGTCGAAGAGGATCCCCCGCAGGCGCGGGGCCCTCGCGCGCTCGTCGGCGCTCCGGGAGGAGGAGTCGTTCACCTTCTCCTCGTACCCCTCGACCGGGGATGTAAACCCCCTTCCGGGGAAGTCGGTCCCTCCGGGCGCGTCGCTCGCATCTGCGGGCGGCGCGTCTGAGGTGCGCGCAGCGGGGTACGGGGACTCCGACAGGAAGGAGGCGCCGTGCGCGCTCTCACCGCCCCGGACGGGACTCCGGAGATCCTCGCGCTGCGCGCCCTCAAGCTCGGCGACCTGCTCGTCGCCGTCCCGGCGCTCAAGGCCCTGCGCCGCGGCTTCCCGGACCGCCGGCTGATCATGGCGACCACGCCCTGGCTCGAGCCGATCGTCGACCTCGTCGAGGGCCTGGACGCGCTCGTGCCCACCCTCCGCGGACTCGACGACCCGCTGCCGATGGCCGCCGGCCGGGTCGAGCTCGGCGTGAACCTCCACGGCAACGGCCCGGAGTCGCGGCTGCGGCTGCGCGAGATCGCGCCCGAGCGCACGCTCGAGTTCCGCGTCCCGACGCTGGACCCGGGCGCGGGCCCGGAGGACCCGCGGCCGCGCTGGATCGACGGCGAGCTGGAGCGCGCCCGCTGGGCCCGCCTGGTGAACTCGATCGGTCTCGACGCCGACCCCGAGGACGTCGCGATCGCCGTCCCGGAGGAGCCCGCCTCGGCCCCCGGAGCCGCCGTCGTGCACATCGGGGCCTTCTACGGCTCGCGCGAGTGGCCGGAGGAGCGCTTCGCCGCGGTGGCCCGCTCCCTCACCGCCGAGGGGCACCGCGTCGTCTACACCGGGGGCGCGAACGAGGCCGACCGCGCCCGCCGCGTCGCCGAGCTCGCCGGCACGGGCGAGGTGCTGGCGGGGGAGCTCGCGCTCAGCGGGTTCGCCGCGGTCGTCGCGGCCGCCGAGGTCGTGGTGACCGTCGACACCGGAGCCGCGCACCTCGCCTCCGCGTACGGCGTCCCCTCGGTCGTGATCTTCGGTCCGGCACCGCCCGAGGCCTGGGGCCCTCCGGCCTCGGGTCCGCACGTCGTGCTGACCGACGCCTCCCTCCGCCGCGGCGACGTCTTCTCCGCCGAGCCGGACCCGGCGCTGCTCGCGGTCCAGGTCGACGACGTCCTCGCCGCCCTCGCGTCGCTCCCGTCGCGTGCCGAGGCCCACCTCAGGCGGACTTCAGCCGCGTCGCCGGTCGGACCGGAGTGACCGTGGCCACGCGGGCCCGGGGAGCGCGCGGCTGATGGCTGCGCGAGGGGGCGCCGAGCCGGTCGGCGAGCTGCGCGAGGATCCGCCGCTGCAGGCGCGAGACCTGCATCTGCGTCGTCCCCAGGGCGTCGGCTATCTGCTGCTGGGTCCGCTCCTCGACGAAGCGCATGCGCAGGAGCTCGCGCTGGCCCTCCTCGAGCTCGGCGAGGGCCTCGGCGAGCCCGTGCCGCCGGTCGATCTCGAGCAGCCGCTCGTCCTCGCCGCCGAGGGTGTCGCCCAGGCCGACGCCGCCCTCGCCCACGGTCTCGTCGAGGGAGAGCGGATGCCCCGCGAGGCGCGCGTCGGCCACCTCCGTCGCGTCCACTCCGAGGCGGCGGGCGATCTCCTGGTCGGTGGGGTGACGGCCGAGCTCCTGCGCGAGCTCGTCGGCGACGACGGCGGAGCGGCGGTGCAGCTCCTGCACGCCGCGCGGCGGCCGGATCATCCAGCCGAGGTCGCGGAGGTGGCGCTTGAGCTCGCCGGTGATCGTGGGGACGGCGAACGCGGCGAAGCTGTCGCCGCGCTCGGGAGTGAAGCGGCGGGCGGCCTTCACGAGGCCCACGTAGGCGACCTGGCGCAGATCCGCCCAGTCGCCTCCGCTCCGGGAGACCCGGCGGGCCATGGCCTCGGCCAGGCCCAGGTGGTCGAGCACGATGCGCTCGCGGATGCGCGCGCCCTCGGCGGCCTCCGCGCTCACCGCGGCCTGGAAGAGCGAGAGCGTGCGGGCGTCCTTCTCCTCCCGTGCCGCCTCGGTGAGGGCGCTCGGGCGGTCGGTGCGGGGGTCGAGATCGATCGTGCTCATCAGTGCTCCTTCCGGGCACGCTCGCGCGGAGGCCCGGCGCGGCCTGCGGTGCGGCGCTCGGGCCCTCTCGACGAGAGGCCCGGGGTCAGCGCACCACTGCTCCTGCTCGCTCGGGGAGTCCGTTGACTCGGAGCAGTGCTGTCCGGTAGAAGCAGTCGCCGCGAGGCGCGCACCGTGCCCGGGGCGGAGGCGCCACGGCCCCCGCGATCCCGGGCGCCGCACCGGCTCCCGCCGGTAGGATCGGCCTCGTATGTCTGAGCTCACCCCGCCCCAGGAAAGCGCGCCGGACGCGCACCCGTTCACGACCGCGACCGGGAGCGACGTCCGCGTCCGCTTCTGCCCCTCGCCGACCGGGACCCCGCACGTCGGCCTCATCCGCACCGCCCTGTTCAACTGGGCGTACGCGCGCCACACCGGCGGCACGTTCGTCTTCCGCATCGAGGACACGGACGCCGCCCGCGACAGCGAGGAGAGCGTGGAGCAGATCCTCGACGCGCTGCGCTGGCTGAAGCTCGACTGGGACGAGGGCGTCGGAGTCGGCGGCCCGCACGGCCCGTACCGGCAGTCCGAGCGCACCGATGTCTACCTCGACGTGATCGCGCGCCTGACGGCCTCGGGGCACCTCTACGAGAGCTACTCCACGGCCGAGGAGATCGACGCGCGCAACGAGGCGGCCGGCCGCGCGAAGCAGCACGGGTACGACAACCACGACCGCGATCTCACCGAGGAGGAGCGCGCCGCCTTCCGCGCCGAGGGCCGCGCCCCGGCGCTGCGCCTGCGCGTGCCGGACGCCGACCTGTCCTTCGACGACCTGGTCCGCGGCCCGATCACGTTCCCCGCCGGCTCCTTCAGCGACTTCGTCGTGGTGCGCCCCAACGGCCAGCCGCTCTACACGCTGGTGAACCCGGTCGACGACGCGATCATGCAGATCACCCACGTGCTGCGCGGCGAGGACATCCTCCCCTCGACCGCCCGGCAGATCGCGCTGTACCACGCGCTGATCGACATCGGAGTGACGACCTTCGTCCCGCGCTTCGGGCACCTCCCGTATGTGATGGGCGACGGCAGCAAGAAGCTCTCCAAGCGCGATCCGTCCTCGAACCTCTTCCACCACCGCGACCGCGGCTTCATCCCGGAGGGCCTGGTCAACTACCTCGCCCTGCTCGGCTGGTCGCTCACGCACGACCGCGACGTCTTCTCGATCGACGAGATGGTCGCCGCCTTCGACGTCGCCGACGTGAACCCCAATCCGGCCCGCTTCGACCTCAAGAAGGCCGAGTCGATCAACGGCGACCACATCCGCCTCCTGGCCGTCGACGACTTCACCGAGCGGACGATCCCGTACCTCGTGGCGGCCGGAGTGCTCGCGGGCGAGCCGACCGCCGAGCAGCGCGCGGTGCTCGACGCCGCCGCGCCCCTCGTGCAGGAGCGGATCGGCCTGCTCGGGGAGGCCCCCGGCATGCTCGGGTTCCTCTTCACCGCCTCCGACGCGCTCGAGTACGACGAGGACGCGCTGAAGGGCCTGCCCGCGAACGCCGGCGAGGTGCTCGCCGCCTCGATCGGCGCTCTCGAGCTCGTCCCCGCGTCCGAGTGGCTGACGGCCTCGATCCAGGAGGCGCTCGCCTCCGCGCTGATCGAGGGCCTCGGCCTCAAGCCCCGCATCGCCTACGGGCCGCTGCGCACCGCGGTCTCCGGGCGCCGCGTCTCGCCGCCGCTGTTCGAGTCGATGGAGATCCTCGGCAAGCAGGAGTCGATCGCCCGCCTCGACCGCCTGGGCGCTCACCTCGGCGCCTCCCGGCAGGCCTGACCGTGGCGGAGACGGTCGGCGGACGCTACGACGTCGTCGTGATCGGCGGGGGCCCCGCCGGGCTCTCCACCGCGCTCAACCTCGTCCGGGCGCGCCGCAGCGTGCTGCTGCTCGACAGCAACCGCCCGCGGAACGCCGCGACCCTGCACTCGCACGGGTTCCTCACCCGCGACGGCATCTCGCCGCTCGAGCTGCGCCGCCTCGGCCGCGAGGAGTTCGAGCGCTACGAGGCCGCCGAGGTGCACAACGCCCTGGTGACCTCGGTCGAGCGCTCCGGCGGCGAGTTCGTCGTCGGCGCCCGGGGCGTGCGCGGCAGCGCCGACCGCTCCGTCGTCGCCACCGCCGTCGTGGTCGCCGCGGGACTGCTCGAGACGCCGCCCGCGCTCCCGAGCCTGCGCGCCTACTACGGCACCGCCGTGCACAGCTGCATGGAGTGCGACGGCTACGAGAAGGCGGGGGAGGCGCTCGCCCTGATCGGCGAGACCGACGACCTCGCGGAGCGGGCCATGCTCCTCTCGCAGTGGTCGACCGACCTGATCGTCTTCACCAACGGCGTCGGGACGGTGAGCGACGCCGACGAGTCGCTGCTCGCCTCCATCGGCATCCGGGTCGACCGGCGCCCGGTCGCCGACCTCGCCGGGGAGCGCGCCGAGATGACCGGCGTCCGCCTCGTCGACGGCGACGTCGTCCCGCGCACCGGGGCGTTCGTCCGCCCCGTCTGGACGCCCGCGCTGGACTACCTGGACGCGGCCGGCCCCGACCGCGACGCCGACGGCTTCCTCCGCGTCGACGCCGGTGGCCGCACGTCCGTCCCCGGCCTCTACGCCGCCGGCGAGGTCACCCCTCCCGGCCCGCAGCAGCTGATCGTCGCCGCCGGATCGGGCGCCCAGGTCGCCTCCGCGATCAACCGCGACCTCGTCCGCGCCCGCCTCGGCGAGGCCGCCCCGGAGTCCGAGGGCAGCGTCGTCCGCGGCTCGATTTGAGCGGGATGCCCGCGTAGGGTACTGTCGTCTCTCGGCGCTCGGGTCTCGATCCGGTCGCCGCCTGGTCCCGGGATCACCTCCGGATGACCATTGGGGTATGGTGTAATTGGCAACACGGCTGATTCTGGTTCAGTTGTTCTTGGTTCGAGTCCAGGTACCCCAGCACTGATCTCCTCCGCGGCACTCCGCGCGACGCCCTCGTTCGTGGCGTCCTCCTCCGGGCCCGCCCCCTCGCGAACCGCTCTCGGCGGCGTCCGCAGTATCCCCCCTCCGGCCGACGCGGCCGTCCGACGCGCTGTGACACGATGGAACCTGTACGTCTCTCAGGTACCCGCGTCGCGCGGGTCGGACGAAAGGTCGCCCGCCCATGGAACCGGATCTCCTCTGGATCGTCCTCGCCGGAGTCGCCGTCGGCGCACTCCTGCTGATCGCCCTCATCGGCTTCTTCCTCTTCCGCGCCTGGTACCAGGTGCCGCAGGCCGACGAGGCGATCGTGATCGTCGGGAAGAAGCAGAAGGGCGAGGACGGCCTCACCTCGAACATGACCGTCATCACCGGCGGCGGCGCGTTCGTGAACAAGCTGACCCAGCGGTCCGACCGCATCTCGCTGCGCTCCCGCCAGATCAAGATGGAGCCGGTCGCGCAGACCAAGAACGGCGTGACCATCCACCTCGCGGGCGTCGCCCTGGTCAAGATCGGGTCCACGGCCGACCAGGTCCGCGCCGCCGCCGAGCGCTTCGCGTCGCAGGACCAGTCCATCGACGTCTTCACGACCGAGCAGCTCGAGGGCGCCCTCCGCGGCGTCGTCGCGAAGCTCAGCGTCGAGGAGGTCATGCAGGACCGGCAGAAGCTGGGAGACGAGATCGCCGAGGGCATCAAGGGCGACCTGCTCGCCCAGGGCCTCGTGCTCGACTCCTTCGCGATCCAGGGCGTCACCGACCGCAACGGCTACATCGAGGCGCTCGGAGCGCAGGAGATCGAGCGCGTCCGCCGCGAGGCCGACGTCGCGCGGATCAACGCGGCCCGCGAGGTCAAGGCTCGCCAGCTGGCCACGGACGAGGCGAACCTGATCGAGCAGACCGCCTACGACAAGAACACCGCTGCCGCGAAGTCCGAGGTCGGCCGCGCCAACGCCGAGGCCGAGCAGGCCGAGAACCTGGCTCGCGCCGAGCGCGAGCAGGCCGTCCTCGTGCAGCGCGCCGAGAACCGGCAGGCCGAGCTCGACGCCGACGTCAAGCGCGTCGCGGACGCCGAGAAGTACCGCCGTCAGACCGAGGCCGACGCCGACGCCTACGGACGCGAGAAGAAGGCCGAGACGGACCGCCAGGTCGCGCAGCAGGTCTCGGACGCCGAGGCGTACGCCGTCCAGCGCCAGGCGGAGGCGCGCCAGGCGTCCGCCGCCGCCGAGGCCGCCGCCGTGAGCGCCCGCGCCGAGGCCGAGGCCCACGCACTGCGGGCCAAGGCGGGCGCCGAGGCCGAGGCGCTGCGCGCGAACGCGACCGCCGAGGCGGAGGCCATCCGCGCGAAGGGAGAGGCGAGCGCGGCGGCCATCGCGGCCGAGGCGGAGGCGCTCCGCGAGAACCAGGAGGCGATCCTGGGTCGCGAGCTCATCGGGCAGCTGCCCTCGCTCATGGCCGAGTTCGCGAAGGGCTACCAGAACGTCGGCTCGGTGACGCTGATCGGCGGCGACACCGCCGGCACCCACATCGCGCGCGAGCAGGCGGCGGGTCTCGCCGCGACGTTCGACAGCGTCAGGTCGGCGACCGGCGTCGACCTCGGCGCGATCCTCCAGGGCCAGGCCTTCGGCCGGGGGATGGCGACCGGCGGCACCGTCGTTCCGACCGGCGCGTCGGTGGCGACCGGATCGGGTGACGCCCCGCGTCCGTCCGGCACCGGCGACCCGACCGCCGTCGCCTCCACGAGCTGACCGCAGGGTCCCGCCGATCCCCGGCGGTTCCACCACTGCCGCCGCCGTGCTCGTCGGTGGGCGCCCGTCGGCGTCCGCCCTCGAGCACGGCGTGCGGCGTTCTGCGCGACCGGGTCGTGCCCCTGCCCGGCGTCGAGCGGCCCCGCTCAGACCAGCGGCTTGCGCACCTGCAGGGACGTCGTCTCGTAGCCGAGCGACTCGTACAGAGCCCGCGCGGCGGTGTTGAAGCCGAACACGTTCAGCGCGAGGGCGGAGCCGCCCTGGGAGCGGACGTGCGACTCCGCGAGCAGCATCGCCGCCCGGCCGAGGCCGCGGCCGCGCTCGGCGGCGTCGATCTGCACGTCCCAGACGTACCCGACGCCCTCGAGTCCGCTCGGGTGCGGGCCGAGCCAGAGCGACCCGACCGCGCGGCCGTCCTCGGAGACGAGGAGCACGTCGTGCCCGGCGGCGGGGGAGCCGCCCGGGAAGTACTTCTCGTACGAGGCGTCGGCGTTGCGGGTCGCGGCCGCCTCGTCGTCGCCCGCCCGCATCCGGTCCTCGATGTACGCCGAGCGCTGGACCCGCATCCAGGTGGCGAGAGCGGCGGCGGGCATCGGCTCGAGCGTGACGGTCATCCCCTCACGATCCCACTCCTCACCGCCCCCCGCGATCGATCCGCCGCGGACGGCCCGCAGGGGATCCGTGGACGGGCCGCTCGCGACGGATCGCCGCCGGCCCGGATCAGTCCGGGGTCCGCTCCGCGTGCTTCCGCTTCCCCAGGCGGGTGGCGAGGAACAGCAGCGTCCCCACGACCACGTAGCCCGCTGTCGCCAGCCAGACCACGCCCGTCTGCTGCGTCAGCAGCACCACGCTCGCGATGGTCGCGAGCACCGGCACCACCCGCGGCACGGAGTAGTGGGCGTGGTCGACGCGGTCCTTCTTCAGCACCAGCACCGACACGTTCGCCGCGATGAACACCAGCAGGAGCAGCAGCACCGTCGTCTCGGCGAGCGTGCCGACGTCGCCGATCAGGCTGAGCAGCATCGTCACTCCGCCGACGACCACGATCGACACCCACGGCGTGCGGCGGCCCGGCAGCACCTTCCCGAAAGCGCTCGGCAGCAGCCCGGAGGTGGCGAGCCCGAAGCCGACCCGCGACGCCATCACCATGAACAGCAGAGCGCCGTTCGCGATGGCGACGAGCGCGATCAGGCCGAACAGCCACGGCGGCACCGCCACTCCGCTCGCCGCGACCACGTCCAGCAGGGGGCCGCTGGAGGCCGCGAGCTCGTCGTTCGGCAGCACGATCACGGCGCCGAGCGCGATCAGGAGGTAGACCACGGCGGCGGTGATCAGCGCACCGAAGAGGGCCCGCGGGTAGACCCTCGAGGGGTTCCGCACCTCCTCGGCCATGTTCGCCGCGGCCTCGAAGCCGAGGAACGAGAAGAAGGCGACGATCGAGGCGGCGAACGCCCCCTGCAGCGGAGCGACGTCGGGGTTGAACTCGAGCACGCGGGAGGCGTCGCCGTCGCCGGAGCCGAAGAAGACCGCGGCGCAGACGATGACGATGACCAGTCCGCTCACCTCGATCACCGAGGCGACCAGGTTCGCGGTCAGCGACTCCTTCACCCCGCGCAGGTTCACCAGGGTGAGGATCGCGATGAAGACGATCGCGGTGGGGATCGGCGGCACGTCCAGCAGAGCCCCGAGGTAGTCGCCGGCGAACGCGTTCGCCAGGGAGGCCGCCGTCGTGATGCCGGACGCCATCATCAGGAAGCCGATCAGGAACGAGAGGTACGGCTTCCCGAACGCGCGGTCCACGTAGCGCGCCGCCCCTCCGGCGTGCGGGTACTTGGTGATCAGCTCGGCGTACGTGCCCGCCGTGAGCAGGGCGACGACCAGCGCGATCAGCAGCGGCAGCCAGATCACGCCGCCCACGTCCTCGGCCATCGTGCCGACCAGGGTGTAGATGCCGGCGCCGAGTGTGTCGCCCACGATGAAGGCGAACAGCAGCGGCCCGGTGATCACCCGCTTGAGCGACGCCTTCCCGGGAGCGGTCTCGGCGGTGTCCGTCGTGTCGGTCATCCGGACACTCCACCGAAGCGGAGGGTCCGAGCGCAAGCCTCGCCGCCCGATCGCTGCGAGATTTCTCATCATCGCGACCCGTGTGGCAGGGGCCCGGGCGGCGAGGACTCCCACAGCGCGCGGATCCCGGGACTCGGGCGATCGGCCGCATCAGAGGGAGCGGACCCGGTGCGCACAGGGTGAACAGGGGGCGACCGCGCGTGCCGCCGCGCGCCCGCACTGGGTAGGCTGGAGCGCTTCGTCGTGAGTGGAGCGGTCGCGGAGGAATCATGGGCAAGAAGCGCAACCAGGGACGATCCGGAGGCGGTCAGGGCGGGTCCGGCGGTCAGGGCGGCGGCCGAACGGCCGAGACCGCTCTGATGGTGCGGTTCCGCAGCTGGTACCGCTCGCACCTCGCCGAGGTGGGCATGCAGCACGAGCACCTCGAGGCCGACGAGGCCGTCGAGGTGCTGACCGACCTCTTCGCGATGACCCGCGACCTGCGCCCGCGCGGCTCCTTCGCCCAGCCCGACGCCGAGCTGCTCGAGGCCGTCTTCGACCAGATCGAGGCCGACCTGTCGGGGGAGGAGAGCGAGGCCGACCTCGACGACACCCTCTTCACCGTCGCCGAGGTCGTCGAGCACTTCCTCGACTTCCTCACCGACGAGGACCTCTGGACCGGCACCGACGAGGAGCTGGACGAGTGCCAGGCCGTCCTCGACGAGGTCCTCGACCTCGCCGGCTCCTTCGTGGAGGCCGTGCTCGACGACCTCGCCGAGCTCGACGAGGTCCCGGCCGAGGAGCAGCTCTCCGCCGTGCGCGCCACCGCTCTCGTGCACGCCGCCGACGTCGTGGTCGAGCACCTCGCCGCCGACGACGGCGCGACCCTCACCGAGCGCGCCGCCCGCGAGATCGCGGTCGAGGCGGGCATCTCCTCCGCGGGATCCACCCCGAGCGACGACTCCGTCCGCATCCCGGTCTCGGCCTGGTGGGACGCGCTGGTCGGCTCGGCCGTGCTAGAGCAGGAGGGATCCGCCGCAGGTCTCGGCGAGGCCGCCGTGCTCTGGCGCAGCTCCGACGCGCACGAGGCCGCCGCCGAGCGCATCGCCTACGTCGCCCGCTTCCTCGAGCAGTGGATCCTCAGCGCCCAGACCGCGCTGGCGGCCGCCGACACCGAGGACGGCGCCTTCTCCCCGGAGGAGCGCGCGGTCACCACCACCGACGCCGTGCTGGTCCGCATCGCGGTAGCCTGCCAGGCCGAGATCCACCCGGGCCTGGTCGTCGGCGAGCTGGTCGACGAGCTGGCAGCCGACTCCGGAGTCTCGCTCGACGAGGCCCTCGACGAGCGCGAGCGCATGGTCGGCACGGCCGAGCGGATGCTCGACGACACCGCCGAGCTCGGGCTTCTGCTGCACTCGCCCGAGTTCGGCTACGCGGTGCCGGAGGGCCTGGCGCCCGTCCTCGCCTCCGTCGTCCGCGCGACGGTCGTCCTCCTCGGAGAGCGCGAGGCCACCCGCCTCGAGATCCTCGACGAGGCGACCCAGGACACGGCGACGGCCTACGCGCTCCACGTCGCCCTGCTCGGGACCAAGCCCGTCGTCTGGCGGCGCCTCGAGCTCTCCTCCGAGTCGTCGCTGCGCGATCTGCACCTCGCGCTCCAGCTCTCGCTGGGCTGGACCGACGCGCAGCCGCACTACTTCAGCGTCGGCGTGCCCGACGAGGAGCAGGCTCCGATCGGCTCGCCGTCCGACGCGGAGGAGTTCGGCGCCGACCTCGTGGACGAGGCGGGCGTCGCGCTCGCCGAGGTGCTCGAGCAGGAGCAGGACGAGCTCTTCTACGTCTACGACCTCGAGGACGAGTGGCGCCACGTCATCCGTCTGGAGTCGATCGCGCCGCTGTCGTCGGCTCTGCCGCGCTGCACGGGCGCGCGCGGCGCGGCTCCGCTCGACGTGCCGGGAGGCCCCGCGGCCTGGGCCGACACGGTGCGGGCGGCGACGGACCCGTCCTCGGCCGACCACGCGGAGGCGCTCGAGGCTCTCGGCCTCGCCGCCGGAGCCTCGTTCGATCCGGCCGCGGTCGACGTCGACGGCATCAACCGCTCGCTCGGTCTCCTGCGCTCCGCGGTCTGACGCCCCGCCGGAGGGCGTCATCGGAGGAGGCCCCCGCTCCCGCTCACCGCGGGAGGCGGGGGCCTCCTCCGGTGTGGGGCGTCACGGGGTGAGCAGCAGCTTGCCGATGTGGCCGGAGGAGCGCATCACGTCGTGCGCCCGCTCGGCCTCGGCGAGCGGGACCACCTCGTCCACCACCGGGCGCACCGTCCCGGCGGCGACCAGCGGCCAGACCTCTGCGCGCACCCGCGCGACGATCGCGCGCCGCTCCTCGAGGGGCCGGGCGCGGAGGGTCGTGGCGTGCACCGCCCCGCGCTTGCGCATCAGCACCCCGAGGTCGAGCGAGCCCAGCGCACCGGACTGGTTGCCGATGAACACCACGCGCCCGCCCACGGCCAGCGCCTCCAGGTCTCGGGCCAGGTAGTCGCCGCCGACCGGGTCGAGGATCACGTCGACGCCGCGCCCGCCGGTCGCCTCGCGGATCCGCTCGACGAAGTCCTCCTCGTGGTAGTCGATCAGGACGTCGGCGCCGAGCGCGCGGCAGGCCTCGAGCTTGCGGGGGCTGCCGGCCGTGACGGCGACGCGGGCGCCGAGGGCGGCGGCGATCTGGATGCCCGTGGTCCCGATCCCGCTCCCGCCGCCGTGGAGGAGGACGGTGTCGCCGGATCCGAGCCCGGCCACCATCACGAGGTTCGACCAGACGGTGGACGTCGTCTCCGGGAGGGCGGCGGCCGAGACGAGGCCGACGCCGTCCGGCACCGGCAGCACCAGGCCCGCGTCGACCGCGACGTACTCCGCGTAGCCGCCGCCGGAGAGCAGCGCGCAGACCTCGTCGCCCTCCGCGAACCCGGTCGCGTCCTCGCCGAGCGCGACGACCGTGCCGGACACCTCCATCCCGAGGATCTCGGAGGCGCCGGGCGGCGGCGGGTAGACCCCTGCGCGCTGGCCGAGGTCGGCGCGGTTGACGCCGGCGGCCGCGACGCGGACGAGGACCTCGCCGGGTCCGGGGGAGGGCGTCGGCACCTCCTCCAGCACGAGTCGGGAGTCGGGGCCGGGGTTCTCGATGCGGATCGCCTGCATGAGGGGGATGCTACGCCGCGGGCCTCGGCGCTCGCGGTGCTCCCGTCCGGCGCGGGGCCGGCTCAGCGCTGCTCCGCCAGGAACGCCAGCACCGCGTCCTTGAAGCCCCGCGCGGGCACGGTGCTGGTGTGGTCGCGGCCGGGGACGCTCACGAACCGCGCCCCCGCCTCCGCCGCCAGCAGCTCACCGCCGGGAGCGATCGGATCCGCGCCGCCGGTCACGAGCAGCGTCGGCAGGCCGGGGTGCCGCCCGTGCTCCGGGTGCGCCCCGCCGCGGACGCCGTCGGCCACCGCCACCAGTGCCGCGAGGTCGTTGCCCTGCACGCCCTCCGCCATGCCGATGAAGGCGCGGGTGAAGCCGTCGTCGATCTCGCCGCCGGAGGCGACGCGGGCCCGGGCCGCCTCCGCGTCGAAGGAGCGGAGGGGCTCGCCCACCGTCAGCCCGCCGAGGCTCAGCGATGCGAGCCGCTCCGGGTGCTCGAGCCCCAGCACCCAGCTCATCCGGGCGCCGAGGGAGTAGCCGAGGACGTGGGGCGCGTCGAGGTCGTAGGAGTCGAGCACCCGCACCAGGTCGGCCACCATGGCGTCCACGCTGTAGGAGTCGGAGTGGTGCGGCTTCTCGCTCGCGCCGTGCCCGCGCTGGTCGAGCGCCACGACGCGGTACCCGGCCCGGTGCAGCGTCCGCAGCCAGCCCGACGTCTCCCAGTTGAGCACGGCGTGGGAGGCGAAGCCGTGCACGGCGAGGACGGTCGGGGCGCTCTCCTCGCCGACGGAGTAGGTGGCCAGCCGCACTCCGTCGTCGGCCACGACGTACACGGGCGGAGGGAAGGCGATCACTCCACCACCCTGCCCGCCGCCGCGGGGTCGAGGGGGCACCGCGCCGCGGACACGCCGGGCGGAGTCCCAGGAGCGGAGAGCCGCCGTGCCCGGTGTCCCCGAACGGTCAGCGCGGCGGACGGGTGGAGCGGGCGAAGGGCACGGCGATCCAGAGGCGCACGGTGCGTCCCCGGCCGGACCGGATCCCGAGGACGACGCACAGCACGAGGTTGAGCACGGCCAGCGCGAGGATCGCCGAGATCGTCGCGAGCGGCCAGTCGGCGCCGAGCGAGTCGCGCACCGACACCAGCGCGAGGTGCAGCGGGACCAGCATCAGCTGGAGTGCGAGGTAGGTGAGCTGCCAGTTGACGGCGACCAGGCCGTTCCGGTCGCTGAGGGTGCCGATCCGCCGCCGCGACCCCCACACCATCACGGTCGCCGTGAGGGAGATCACAGGGGAGATCACCACGAAGCCGGCGAGCGCCGAGAGCCCGGCGAACCAGACGGCACGGGCGCCCTTGCGGTCCCGGGTGCGGTGCCGCAGCTCGTCGTCGTCCATCGCCGCCTCCTCGCGCCGGGACCAGTCTCGCACCCGCCCCCGCGTCGAGGCGGGGGATCGCCCCCGAGTTCCGGGGGTTCCCCGGATGGGGCGGGTCCGGGCGCGTCCGTAGCGTGGAGGCATCGCCGGAGCACACCGGCAGCACCGCCGGCCCGCCCGGCGGCACCGCATCCCGCCGGGCGACCGGCACCCGAGAAGGAGCACACCGTGACCACCGACGACCGCACCGCCCGCCTCTCCACCCCCGCCGACGAGCAGCCGACCGTGGACCTGGGCGCGACCGCCGTCCTCACCGAGGAGCGGCCGTCCGCCGGGGAGCGCCCCGCCGCCGAGGAGCCCGCCTCCTCGCAGCAGGCCCGCGCCCCCTACGGCAC
>NZ_PSWH01000011.1:0-106451 GCF_002932105.1 Rathayibacter sp. AY1C1
CCCTCGAACCGCCCCCGACGCCCCCTCGAAGACCCGGAGCCGATCGTGAATCCTCAGACGACGCCAGACCCGACCCGCCCTCGCCGACGACGCGCACGCCTCTCCCTCACCACCGCTCTGATCGCCGCTCTCGGCATCCTGGTCGCCCCCCTCACGGCGCCCGCCGCCTCCGCGGCCACTCTCGACCCGGGCGCCGGGCAGAGCACGCGGATCCAGGAGACGAACTCCTCGCTGACCTACAGCGGCTCGTGGCGCACGATGACGGGCGGCGACAGCGGCGGCGGGATCAAGTTCCTCAACAGCACCGGCTCCGTCTCGTTCAGCTTCCGCGGCACCGGCTTCAGCTGGGTCAGCCGCACCACCGCCTCCGCCGGCATCGCCACCGTCACGGTCGACGGCGCGAGCACCTCGGTCGACCGGTACACGAAGACCACGGCGTACCAGGTCCCGGTGTTCACGAAGAAGGACCTCGCCGACACCGTCCACACGGTCAAGATCGCCTGGAGCGGCACGGCCAACAGCTCCGCGAGCGACAAGAACCTGGTCATCGACGCGTTCGACATCACCCGCGCGACTCCCGCCACCGAGGAGCCGACCGACGAGACCGGCGGCGGCGAGGACGACGGCCCCGTGCTCGACCCCTCCGGAGCGACCAGCCTCCTCGTGCAGGAGACCGACCCCGCGCTGCAGTACACCGGCTCGTGGAGATCGATGGCCGGCGGCGACAGCGGCGGCGGGATGAAGTACCTGACCTCCGCCGGCTCGGTGAAGTTCACGTTCGTCGGCACGTCGTGGCGCTGGATCAGCCGGAAGACCTCCTCCTCCGGCATCGCCGCGGTCTCGGTCGACGGCGGACCCGTCACCAAGGTCGACCGCTACAGCTCGACCGCGCAGTACCAGGTGCCGGTCTACGAGACGACCGACCTCGCCGAGGGCACGCACACCGTGACCATCTCCTACACGGGGACGAAGAACTCCAAGTCGACCGACAAGAACCTGATCATCGACGCGTTCGTCCTCGCCGAGGACGGCCTCGCGACCGACGCCGTGGAGCTCTCCCCCCTGACCGACGGCTACACCGTCGCCTGGGACGCGCCCTTCAGCTCGCGGGTCGTCTCGTACGACGTGCACCGCTCGAACGAGGACGGCTCCGGCGACACGGTCGTCGGCACCGTCGCCGACCCGGTGCGCCAGTACCGCGACGAGACCGCCGAGGCGGGACGCGCCTACACGTACACCGTCACGGCGACCGACGACGCCGGCCGCGACTCGCGGCTGAAGGAGTCGGCCACCACCTCGGCCGACATCCTCGCCTCCCGCGCCTCGCTGCTCGCGGCCTTCGACTGCCCCGCCGCCACCAAGACGGTGTCGACCTCGGCGCAGCTCGTCACGGCCCTGACCAACCCCTCCTCCGGCGACGTCATCCGCCTGGCCGACGGCGTCTACACCGGCAAGTTCGCCCTCCGCGGCACCGCCGCCCAGCCCGGGTCGATCTGGATCTGCGGCTCGCCCAACGCGGTCCTCACCTCCGGATCCACCTCGAGCGGCACCGCGCTCATCCTGAACACGGTGAGCGACGTGCACCTCGTGGGCTTCTCGGTCCGCAGCTCCTTCCAGGGCATCCAGGTGCTCGCCAGCAAGGGCGTCCAGATGGCCGGCCTGACGGTGAGCGAGATCGGCTACGAGGCGGTCCACTTCCGCAGCCAGACCACCGACTCCCTGATCGTCGGCAGCACCATCCGCCGCACCGGCCTCGTCTCCGCCAAGTACGGCGAGGGCGTCTACGTCGGCACCTCCGACCGCAACTGGTGCGAGTACAACAGCTGCAACCCTGACCGCACGGCCCGCATCGCGGTCGTGGACAACGCGATCAGCGACACCGGCGCCGAGCCGATCGAGGCCAAGGAGGGCACCCTCGACGGCGACATCATCGGGAACACGGTCCTCGGCGGATCGCGGCTCGCCTCGGACGTCGTCTCGCTGATCCTGGTCTCGGGCAACAGCTGGCTGGCCGCGGGCAACTCCGCCGCGGGCACCACCACCTACGGCTACCAGGTGATCACCCGCGCCGACGGCTCGGGCAACGACAACACCATCAGCGGCAACCTCGCGCTGAAGACCAGCAACGCGGTGGTCTACCTCCACCAGCCGTCCAACTGGTCCACCAGCGGCAACACGCTGAGCTGCTCCAACTCCGGGAAGGACCTGATCGGGAACGTGGCCTGCACGCCGTGACCTGACCCGCTCCCCGCGCGCAGAACCGCCGCCGTCGTCCCCTCGACGGCGGCGGTTCTGCGTGTGCCCGCCTCCCGCCGACCAGGCGCGGACGGCCGGGGTCGCGCCCGACTACCGCGGACTCGCGAGGGCGCGGGCGGGCGCTCGTGCGCCCGTGGGCCGCGGGAGGGGGCCGAGAGGACGGGGACGGGATCAGAGCCCGGCTGACGCGCCCGCGCCTCTCCAGCACGCAGAAGTGGGCGGAGTCGCGCGCGAGTACCGCGACTTCTGCGGGCTCGCGGGGTCAGCTGGCTCCCGGAGCCGGTGAGGCATTCGGTCCGGCCACGGCGGGCACTGGAGAGGCCGGAGGTCCGGAGGGGCCGGCCGGGCCCCGGAGAGCCCGCACGGGCCCGCCCCGGAGAGTCCGCGGCCCCAGCACGAGGACGCCGCCTCCTCTCGAGTCCGCGGAAGTCGGCGTGCTCGCGTGCAACTGCCGCGACTCGTGCGGACTCGCGGGGTGAGCGCGCTCGCGGGGGACGGAGAAGGGCCTGGTCCGGCCGCGGTGGGCGCCGGAGAGACTGGGAGGGCGGACGGACCGGCCAGGCCTCGCAGAGCCCGCACGGGCCCGCCCCGGACAAGCGGCGCAGTCCCCGGACGCGGAAGAGCGCACCGCGGCCGGGGCCGGGGTGCGCTCTTCCGCAGCGTGCGAGGACGCGATCAGACGATCGCGGGGGCCTTCTGCAGCTTGTGGCGGGCCAGGACGACCGCGCCGACCACGGGGGTGCCGGCGGTCTCGATCCAGTGCACGTCGGCGGCGGCCTGGGGCGAGTCGACCTTGCCCTCGATCAGGACGAGGACGGCTCCGTCGGCAACGCCGCGGAAGGTCGGCGACTGCTCGGTCGCGCCGAGGGTGCCGGTGACGATCAGGACGATGTCGTAGACCTTCTCGAGCTCCTCGACCAGCGCGCGGAGGGCGTCGGTCGGCATCGGCGTGCCGGCCTGGGCGCCGCCCGCGGGGAGCAGGTCGACGCGGTCGGTCGAGCGCTTGATGATCGCGTCGTCGAGCGAGGCGGCTCCGGCGAGCACCTCGCGCAGGCCCGGGCGTCCGCCCGAGGCGGAAGCGAGAGCCGAGCCCTCGGCGGTGCCGTCCACGATCACGACGGACGAGCCGAGCACGGCCAGCGCCTTGGCGAGCAGCACCGCGCTGGCGGTGTGCGGGGTCTTCTCGGACGCCGGGGCGATCGCGAAGGAGGAGTACGAGCGGGTGCGCGCGATGGCGGAGAGCTCGAACGCCACGGCCGAGTAGCGGGCCGGGATCTCGGTCGAGTTCAGCATCTCGTCGAGCTTGGTGGCCTTGACCGGGACGATGCCCAGCAGCGGCCGGTCGATCGCGGAGCGGACGTCGTCGCCGCTGCGGAGGCGGCGGTCGAGGGCGGTCATCACGATCGCCACTCCCACGCCGACCACGGCGCCGCCGAGGATGCCGAGCGCGAGCAGGACGAGGATGCCACCGGTGACCGGCAGCTCCGGCGGGAGCGCCTGGCTGAGCACCTGGAGCTGGATCTGCGGGACGGCGACGCCGTTCGTGGTGGTCGTCGGGTCGGCCCCCTTCACGGCCGCGTCGAGCTGGGCGGCGACCGCGTTGGCGATGACCGCGGCCTGCTCGGGCGAGGGGTCGGTGGCCGAGATCGTGATGACCACGGACTCCGGCTCGGCGAGGACGGTCACGCGCTTGGCGAAGTCCTCGATGGGCTCGTCGATGCCGAGGCCGTCGATGACGCCCTGCAGGACGGTGTCCGAGGTGCCGAGGGCGACGGAGGTGACCGTGGCCTGGGAGGCGGCGCTGTTGGCCGCGACCCGGTCCGCGGTCGAGAGGACTCCGGACGAGGAGACCGCGACGTACACGCGTGCGTCCGCCTTGTACTGCGGGAGGAGGACGGCGTTGAGTACCAGGGCCGCCACGGCGCCGAGCAGAGCGAAGGCGACGATGTAGACCCACCTCCGGCCGATGCCGGCGAACAGTCCGTTCAAGGTCATGGTGTGTGGTGTCCCTTTCGTCGACTGCACCGGAGTGCAGGGGGTCTGACTGTAGCGTCGTGATGTGTCGTCCGCGTTGCGCGGACCCGGCCGCGAGGTTTCGCGCGGGAGCGGTGGATCAGAGGTGGGCCTGCAGGAAGGCGAGGATCGCCTTCTTGTTGTTCGGGGTGTTGTTCTGGAGCCCGTGGTGGCCGGAGCCGTCCACGCCGACCTCGGACGCCACTCCGGCGTCCTGCAGGGCGACCTGCATCGCGTCGGCCTGCTCGACCGGGACGAGCTCGTCCTCGGAGGTCAGCCAGATCTGCGGGGCGTCCGTGGAGTCGACCGAGGTGATCGGCGACGCGGGGATGCTCTGCGGGCAGGTCGTCGAGTCGATCTCGTCGCAGTCCAGGTAGGAGAGGATCTGCTCCTTCGCCTCGGGCACCGGCGTGCCCAGCGACATCCCGGTCTCGGTCATGTCGGCGACCGCCGAGAAGGCGACGACCGTCTTGACCCGCGAGCCCTCGGTGAGGGAGCCCTCGCCGAGCGTGCCCATGGTCGCTCCGATGATCGCTCCGGCGGAGCTGCCCATCACGCCGATGCGGGCGGGGTCGAGGCCGAAGCGCGTGACCTGCGCGGGCTCGCGCAGCCACTCCACGGCGGCCTGCGCGTCCTCGATCTGGCCGGGGTACCGGCTGTCCTGGAGGAGGCGGTAGTCGACGGAGACCGAGACGAAGCCGCGCTCGGCGTAGTACTCGCAGAGCTCGGTCATCCCGCCCTCGTCGCGGGCGCCGTCGACGAACCCTCCGCCGTGCAGCATCAGCAGCGCGGGGCGGTCGGTGCCGCCCGCGGTGGGGAGGCAGGCGTCGGCCTTCAGCGAGACGCCGTCGACCGAGCGGTACTCGATCGCCTTCTCCGTCGTGAAGCCGTCGGGCGTGCGGACGGGCTCGGGCTGCGAGGAGCAGCCGGCCAGCCCGAGGGCGACGGCCACGACGGCCGCCAGGACTCCGGCTCTGCGTGCTCGTGTCGTCTTCACTCGTGGGACTCCGCTCTCTTCTTCTCGTAACTGGGGGAGGTGCCGGGCTCATCGGCCGGGACCGCGACGGGATCGGAGACGACTCCGGGGCCGCGCGCAGGGACGGGCACGGGCTTGCGCCGCTTGCCGGGGCCGCCGAGGGCGGCCGGGGGGACGTAGATCCACTTGACCTTCGAGAGGTAGCGGGTCACGAAGAGCGAGAGGACGACCGCGAGCACCATCACGACCAGCAGCAGCGGCACCTCGAAGCCGCCGATCTCGGAGCGGTCCTCGGGGAGGATCACCCGCAGGATCGTGATGGCGATCACGATGAAGTAGAGGTGCAGCAGGTAGATGTGCAGGCTGCGCTCGCCGCAGATCGTGAAGAAGTTCAGGAATCGCACTCGGGAGAGGGCCCGCGACACGAGGATGCCCATCGCGACGGCGGCCATCTGGCCGGCGAGGGCGAGGAACGGCACCCAGCGGATCGGGAAGAGGAAGAGCACCGCGCTCAGCACGACGAAGACCGGAGTGACGTAGAGGAACGCGCGGCTCCCCTTCTGCTCGACGACGTCGATGATCCTCTTCGAGTAGAGCGTGCCCACCAGGAAGAAGACGAACAGGGCGCCGATGCGGTTCCAGCCCACGTTGGTCGTGTTGAGGAGACCCGTGGTGAACATCGTCCCCATCACCGCGGCGAGGGCGACCTGCACGCGGTGGTCGACCTTGCGCAGGAGCCACGCGCCGAGCGTGAAGAGCACGAGGCCGTAGATGAACCAGTAGCTGCTGCTGGGCCAGAAGAACAGCAGGAGCAGGTTGAGCGGGTCGGTCGCGGGGAGCTCGCCGAGTCCGCCGTTCGCGAGCGGCACGACCAGGTAGAAGGCCATGCGGATCACGGACCAGACCACGTAGAGCCAGAGCAGCGGGTACAGCCTGCGGCGCCAGAGGTCGCCGAAGCTCCAGGTGCGGATGCGCGAGCCGAAGAGACCGGACACCAGGAAGAAGAGGGGCATCGGGAACAGCTCGAACACGACCTTGATGCGGCCGAGAGTGTTCTCGACCCCGATGTCACCGAGGTACAACGACGTGTGGTAGTACACGACCATCAGGATGGCGGCACCCTTGGCGAAGTCCACCCATTCGCGTCGGGCCCCGCCCGCAGGCTTCAGCAGCTTCATTCTCTCCCCCTTGTGCCCGGTCGTACCGCTCGTGAATTCCATCCGAGGTGAACAAGGCTCAGAGAAGGACGCAGGCTCGGTCGCAGAATGCGACCGAGGATCAAGACTAAGGGTGTATCGTCCGCGCCGCACATTCGACGGAATAGTGACGAGGACTCGATTGCCGGGAAGCGCACTCCGGCCTCTCCGCTCACCATGGAGACGACGGTCACCGGCGTCCGTTCCCGGCGCTCATCGCCGCTCGGTAGAGCGCGGGCGCCGCGGCGGCGAGCCCGAAGAGGACGGAGCGCTTGAGGTCGCGCCGGCGCACGAGCGCGACCAGGTGCCGGAGTCCCGCCTCGTCGTGCGCGGCCCGCCAGAGCCGGTCCGCCTCCTCGGGGCTGTGCGCGCCCGAGGTGGCGTCCTTGAAGCGGGAGAGCAGGGAGAAGCGCGCGCGGTAGTAGGAGTAGTCCTGCGAGTCGAGGATGCGCGGGTCGAGCCCGCGGGCCGTCCGCTCGATCACGGCGGCGAGCCCGGCGAGCGAGTCGGCGCGCTTCGCGCCCGAGCGGATGATCGAGCCGGAGCGGAGGCGGTACTCGTAGACGGAGTCGGGGACGACGACGACCTCGTCGGCCGCGGCGAGCAGCTGCGCGACCTGCGCCTGGTCCGAGTGCTGGCGGATCCGCGTGAACTCGATGCCGTCGAACAGCTCGCGGCGGAACAGCTTGTTCCAGAGGTGCCCGGTCAGCTCCCCGACCAGGAGCGCGGTGAAGGCACCCCGGCCCGAGAGCGCGAGCGGGCCGCGCAGGGAGCCGACGGGCGTGGATCCGGTGGCGTCGACCGCGACCGCCTGGGCGACCACCACGTCGGCGCGGCCCGCCTCCCCCGCCGAGAGCATGGCCTCGACCGCGGTCTCCGGCCACTCGTCGTCGGCGTCGACCAGCCAGACCCACTCGCCGGCGGCCTCGCCGACGGCGCGCTCGCGAGCGGCGGCGACGCCCTGGTTCTCGTCCTGGCGGAGGTAGCGGATCCGCTCGTGCTCCTCGGCGAACGCGCGGCCGATCGCCTCGGTCCCGTCGGTCGAGGCGTCGTCGACCACGAGGATCTCGAGCTCGGCGTGGGTCTGCCGCAGCAGGCGCTCCAGGGCGGAGGCGAGGTGCGCCTCCTCCTGGTGCGCCGGGACCACCACCGAGACGAGGGTCACTTCTGCCCCACGACCCGGCGGAGCACCGTCTCGAGGTCGCGGCCGCTGGACTCCAGCGAGAAGCGGTCGAGCCAGCGGTCGATGCCGGTGATCTCGAGCTCGCTCGCGCGGATCAGCGCGTCGGCGAGGTCGGAGGCGGAGGGGGTGAGCGCGAGCTCGCCGGTCAGGCCGGGGACGATCGCGTCCGCGACTCCGAGCGCCCCGGACACGGCGACCGAGGGGACGCCGGCGGCGGCCGCCTCGACCAGCACGTTGCCGAAGCCCTCGCGCAGCGACGGGAGCAGCACGACGGCGTTCTCGTCGAAGTGGTGGAACCAGTCCTCGACCCAGCCCATGTCCTGGAAGTCCACGCCGCGCGCGGTCGCCTCCGCCTTCATGCTGCCGAGCAGCGGGCCGCCGCCGAAGGAGACGACCTTCGCGGGGATGCCGCGGCGCTCCAGCTCCTCGGCCGCGAGGATCGCGAGCTCGGGGCGCTTCTGGACGACGAGGCGGCAGGGCAGCACGATCTGCAGGCCCGCCGCAGTGCCGGGGGTGCGCGAGACCTGGCGGGAGCGGTCGACCTTGGCGGTCGCCGGGTTCGGCACGACGGTGCAGCGCTCGCCCGAGACGCCGAAGCCGGCGACGAGCTCGCCCGCGACGGGGTGCGAGATCGCGATGACGTGGTCGGCGCGGCGGTAGAGCGTCTTGGCGAGCCCGAGCTGCACCTTCTGGGTCCTCGAGAAGCCCGGGATGCCGAGCGAGACGAGGTTGCGCTCGCTCACGATGGTCTTCGGGCGGTCCGCCTTCGCGGTCATCTCGGCCGAGGCCAGGAGCACGATGTTCGGGTAGCCCTGCAGGGCGACCGCGACGTCGGGGGTGCGGCGGCGGAACAGCTCCTTGAGCATCCGCGCCTTGCCGACGTGGCCCTTGCCCTCGCCGATGCGGTGCAGCACCGCGCCCTCGGGGAGGTACTCGTCCGTGCCCTTCACCGAGGTGGTGACCACGTCGACGTAGTGGCCCTGCTCGAGGAGCCAGCCCATCCAGGTGCGGGCGACGAACTCGGCCCCGCCGCCGTGCAGCGACGTGACGACGAACATGATCCGCATGCGCGGTCCCTTCTCCTGCGCCGCGCTCATCGCACGACCTCCGCGCCGAGGCCGCGGGTGTTGAGCGCCGAGAGGCGGCGCACCTCGGGCATGGCCGCGTCGATGGTGGCGCGCACGCCGCCGTCGCCCGGCTCCGCGAGGATGCGGTCGATCACCGGGAGGACGCGGTCGGCGAAGCCGGGGACCGGCTCGACGCACAGCTGCGGCAGGCCGATGAGGCGCATGATGCCCTCGACCTTGCCCTGGGTGGCGAGGGTGATCGCGGGGACGCCGAGCGAGAGCGACATGATCGCGAGGTGCATCCGCCCGGTGACGGTCAGCAGGGCGTCCTCGGCGAGGCCGCGGATCTCGGCGGGCATGAGCACGCGGTCGACGACGGTGACGCCCTCGGTTCCCACGCGCTCGGCGACCGCGCGGACGGCCACCTTGTCGTCGCCGATGGGGCGGGAGACGTGCGGGAGGAGCACGACGTGAACGCCGGCCGCGCGCAGGCGGTCGACGATGCGCTCGTACTCCGGCACCTGGTCGACCATGCCGGCGACGAGGGCGCTCGCGTTCACGAGCGCGAAGGGGACGCCCTCGGGCAGTCCCAGCCCCTCGCGGAAGCTGCGGTCGCGGGTGCGCGCCGAGAAGACGATGTCCGTGACCTCCTCGACGCGCTGCACGCCGATGCTCCGGGCGCGCTCCGCCGAGAGCGGGTCGCGGAGCATCGGGACGACGCCGGCGCGGGAGGCGGCGATCAGGGAGCGGCGGGCGGCGAGGCGGGCCGCCGCGTTCCAGGAGAAGCCGAGGACGCGCGTGGGCACCCCTGCCTCGGCGGCGGCCTGCGCGAGCAGGGAGCGGCGGACCGAGCCGCGGAGGCTGTACTTGCCGTCCATCATGTCGGCGCCGACGACCGAGACCGAGCGGGCGCGGCGGATCAGCGCGGCGTAGGCGCGGAGATCGGCGGCGTGCGCGTCGCCCACTCCGTAGACCAGGTGCGGGAGCTCGACGACCTCGACCCGGTCGGCCTGCTCCTCGGGGATCACGACGTCGCCGGCGTAGCGCTGGACGACCACGACGGGGCCGCTTGTGTTCTCGAGGAACGCCTCCAGCATGGCCTGGTCGCCGATGTTGCCGCTGCCGGGAGCGGCGATCACGAGGTGAGACTCGGGCTCGGGTCGGAGGGCCGCGAGGGCGGCGCGGAGCACCGCCGCGTCGCGTCGGGCGGGCAGGCGGGTCGTCGTGACGAAGTCCTTCTTCCAGGACTTGACGACGCCGAGCTTGAGTTTCATCGATCTCTTTCGGTGGGAGGAACGGCGGCGGGAGGCCGCTCGGAGTCGGGGATGCCGGCCGTGACGGCTCCGTCGACCAGCGCGCTGTCGCCGGTGGGGCTGATGGCATCGACCGTGGCCGGGGCCGGAGCGGCGGCCGGGCGGCTGCGGCGGAAGTGGCGGCGCAGGTCGGCGAGGCTGAGGATCTGGCGGCGGAACGCGGGGAGGATCAGCATCCAGAGCCCGACCCCGACCAGGACGGCGGCGCCGCCCACGAGGAGGCGGAGGACGGGCTGGTCGGCGGCGATCCAGACGGTGGAGAAGTAGGCGCCCACCGTGATCGATCCGAACGTGATGCCGCTGCGGAGGCCGTTGGTGAACATCTCGCGGACGGGGGCATCGGAGGTGCGGCCGATCCAGATCAGCGCGGTCGGCCAGGTGAGGGCGAGCGAGCCGGCGTACGCGACCGCGACGCCCGTCACTCCCCAGTTGGAGCCGAGCAGGATCAGGACGACCATCAGCGGGCGGGTCGCCAGGCTGTACCAGACGCTCTGGCGCACGAGGCCCTTGGCGAGGAACACCCAGTTGGAGCAGTACGCCGTGGCCTGGAAGAACCCGGCCACGAGCAGGATCTGGAAGATCGGGACCGAGGCGAGCCAGCGCTCCCCCACCAGGATCCGGATGACCGAGTCGGACTGGGAGCCGAGGACGGCGAGCACGAGGCCCATCGCCGTCAGCATCGCCGACTGGCCGAAGAGGATGAACGTGCGGAACCGCTCGCGCTCGTCCTGCAGCTTGGACAGCACGGGCAGTGCCACGCGCTGCACCGGAGAGTTCAACTGCTGCAGCGGCAGCATCATCAGCTGGAACGCGCGGTTGTAGAGGCCGAGGTCGACCGGGCCGAAGCGCGCGCCGATGATGACGGAGTCGACGTTCTTGCTCACGTAGGTCAGCGCCTGGGTCGCGAAGACCCCGCCTCCGTAGCGGAGGAAGTGGCCCATCGCCTCGCCGCGGCGGTAGCGGCCGGGACGCCAGCCCGTGATGAAGACCAGCATCAGCACGCTGATGAGCGGCTGCACGATCTGGCTCCCGGCCAGCGCCCAGTAGCCGGCGCCGCCGAGCGCCATCAGCACGCCGACCACGAGGCCCAGCACCTGGGCGACGATGTCGACCAGGGTGATCTTCACGAAGCGGAGGTGACGGGCGAGGTCGGCGCGGAACTGCGTCGAGATTCCGTTGAGGAGGAACGTCGAGGAGAGCACGACGGTCAGCAGCTGGAGCCGGTCGTCGCCGTAGAGGGCGGCGATCGGCCAGGAGGCCGCGATGACCACCAGGGTGAGGGTGAGGCCGATGCCCGAGTTCATCCAGAACAGGTTGCTCTTCTGGCCCGGCGTGATCTCCTTCGCCTGGATGGCGGCGGAGGAGAGGCCGAAGTCGCGGAAGATCTCGCCGATGCCGATGATCGCCGTGACCATCGCGAGCAGGCCGTAGTCGGCCGGCGAGAGCAGGCGCGCGAGGATGACGATGCCGCCCAGCTGGACGGCGATGCGGATCGCCTGCCCGCCGATGGTGACGGCGGCGCCGCGGCTCGCCGAGCGGCTGAGGCTCGGTGACGGGTTCTGCGTGGTCCCGGTCATCGGGTCGAGCCCTTCTTGGTGGCGATCGCGCCCTCGTAGGCCTTCTTGAGCTGGAGTCCGAGCACGTCCCAGTCCCGACCGGAGAGGGCGGGGAGCCCCTCCGGCGGCCGGGTGCGCGTGCGCTCGAGAGCGGCGGTGATCAGCTCGGGGGTGAGCTCGCCGTCGTACTCGATCACCCAGTCGCTGCCGACCTCCTCGGCCAGGGCCGTGTTGGTGGGCGTGCGAGGCACCAGGATCGGCCGGCCGAGCGACAGGGCGACCAGGATCGAGCCGGAGTTGTGCATCTCGCGGTAGGGAAGGACGATCAGCTCGGCCCGGCCGATCTCGTCGACCATCTCGGCGTCGTCGACCCGGCGGAGCGTGGTGCGCACCCGGGTGTCGCGGGCGGCCCGCTCCTCGACCAGCTCGCGCTGGCCCGTGCTGGGGCTGCCGACCACGTGCAGGGAGAGGGAGTCGTCCTCCACGCCGCGGAACACGTCCATCAGCTCGACGACGCCCTTGTACGGGCGGATGATGCCGAAGTAGAGGACGCGGCCGTGCTCGCGCTCGGGCAGCGGGTGCTGCGCGAACTGGTCGCGGTAGTGGCCGTGCAGCACGGTGACGGCGGGCGCCCGGCCGGGAGCGACGGTCGTCGGGTTCAGGCGGACGAACAGGTCGGTCGCGCGGTCGACCCGGGCCAGCGAGCGGCGCTCGGCGGCGGGACCGAGCTCGTGCGGGTGCAGGTTGTGCACCGTCCGCACGAGCGGGATGCGCTGGAGCGCGAGGCGCACCAGCAGCACGTCGAGGGCGCGGCGGCGGAGGAAGCGGTGCAGCGGGCTGCGGCCGCGGATCATCAGCTCGGGCCAGTGCACGTGCAGCACGTCGTAGTCGGCGAGCAGGGCGCTGCGCCAGGAGAAGAACAGCAGCTCGACGCCGGGCGCCAGGCCGTCGACGATCGAGTCGACGTACTGCGTGGTCGAGTCCGGCGGCGCGAGCGACTGCTGGACGACGAGCGCGGCCGGCGACGAGTCGTTCCTGCGGGCGAGGCGGCTCATCGCTCGCCCCGCATCCCGACGGCCATCGGCGCGTCGAAGATCCTCGCCCCGAGGGGCTGGCGCATCCGGATGCCCTTCGAGAAGTCGGGGACGTGCACCGGGTTGAGGCAGATGATGACGAGGAATCCCAGGAGCAGGTGGCTGGGGCGGACCGCGTCGATGGCGTTGTAGCCGGCGAGGCAGACCATGAAGCCGAGCAGGCCCGCCGCAGGACCGACGTCGCGACGGCTGAGTGTGGCGCCGAACATCGCGGCCACCATGATCACGAAGAGCAGCAGGCCGGGGATGCCGACGCTGATCAGCAGCTGCAGGAACGAGTTCTCGATGACGACGTCCGAGAACCGCCTGCCGCTGATGCCGGACGTCGCCGCTCCGGAGCCGAGCCAGTGCGTGAGCTCGGCCGCCTTCAGCGACACGGTCACCGCGAGGTCGCGGGCGCCGGCCGAGATGGAGGCGTCGAGGTTGTTGTTGCGGGCGGTGACGGGCTCGAAGTTCAGGACTCCGACACCCGCGACGAGCCCGGCGATCAGGATCGAGCCGGGCCGGAGCAGCGAGCGGTTCGGGTTGAGGAAGCCCACGGCGACGAGCGCGACGACGACCGCGACGGCGATGGCCGCCATCGGTCCGCGCGAGACGGTCGCGACGACGCCGCCCGAGGCCAGGATGCCCAGCAGCAGGTCCGACTTGCGGGAGCCCTGGAGCCAGGAGCCGAACGCGAGACCGGCGCCCACCGTGAGGAAGGTGCCGGCGAGCAGCGGGTGGCCGAAGGTGATCTCGGCGCGGTAGAGCGACCAGTGCTGGTCCTGCTCGTAGCCGAGGGCGCCGTAGACGGCACCGAGGATCGGGGAGCTCTGCGCGACCAGCTCGAGGGCGGCGTAGAGGGCGAGCAGCCCCGAGAGGATCACCCACGTCTTGCGCAGCAGCACGGCCTCGCGCTGGGCGTCGAAGACGAGCATCGGCACGCCCACGCAGATCGCGAAGCTGAACATCCACGAGACGCCCTCGGTCGCGTAGGAGCTGCGCACCGTCGCCAGGGCCGACCAGAGCATGAGGGCGATGAACGCGAGGATCACCACGGCCCGCCACGGGGAGAGCACGAGCTCGCGGGTCCACGCCTTGACGGGGGCGCGCCACAGCTCGGGAGCGAGCCCGCGCCGGATCGCCCAGATCACGAGGATGACGGCCCAGAGCGTCATGCGGAACGTCAGGGTCGAGGGGGTCAGCGGCGTCGGGACGAGCGCGAAGAACGCGAGCGCCATCGCCGGCAGCCAGTGCGCGGGGACCCGCAGCAGCACGTAGGCGCCGACGATGCCGCCGACTCCGGCGGCGATCACCAGGAGGCCGGTGCCCGGCTCCCGGGTCGAGAAGATGTACCCCATCCCGAGGACGATCACCAGGGCGACCGAGAAGAGCGCGCCGACGAGGAGTCGTCGCGGGAGGATGTCGATCACGTCAGGGAGTCCTTCTGGCGTCGGAGCGGAGTGGTGGAGGAGGGGGCGGGCGGTGCGGCGCTCACGGGAGTGGTCCCGTCGGCCTCGATGAGGATCGCGATGCCCTCGCGAGCCGCCTCTCGGCGGCTGGGACGCCTGCGATGCCGTGCCCTCCTCCTCCACTGCTCGACCCTGGCGCCGACCCCCGGGGAGGAGGGGTCGCGTCGGTCCTGCCGCGGATCAGGCGGGGCCCTCCTGAAGCCAGCGGCGGAAGGTCGCGACCGAGTCCTTGTTGGTGAACTCCGGTACGACGTGACCATTATCGAATTCGGCGCCGCTGTGGTACGCGATCGTCGCCTCCCTGGCGACGGGGAGCGCCAGGCGACGCAGGCGTCCGCCGTGGAGCTCGGCGGGAGCGAGCTTGTCGGCCGTGCCGGCGCTGACGCGCAGACGCATGCCCTTCCACGCGTCCTGCGGCAGCCGGGCGGGGTTGGTCGCGCGCATCAGCGCCCGGTCTCCCCCGTACACGGCGAGAACGCGGTTCGACGGACTGGTATCGCGCGCCGCGAGGTCCTCGACGTCGAAGACGCTGCTGGCGTGGTACGCCCCGTAGATGTTCGGCACCATCTTCTTCGCGTAGGCCCAGCACATCATCGCTCCGCCGCCGGAGTTCGAGCGGAGGAAGCTCGCGCGGACGTCCCAGAGGTTCTGCACCCAGGCTGTGGCGGCCGTCTGCACGGCGAGCGCCGTGGGGTTGGTGTAGTTGCTCGGACCGCCGAAGTCCGGACAGATGCTGACGAAGCCCAGGTCGACGAGTGGATCGGCCGAGTACCTGTAGGCGAAGTAGAGCGACGTGTAGTCGCTGCCGCTGGCGTGGTAGAACCAGGCGACCGGCACCGAGGAGCCTGATTTCGGCTTCGCCGAGTGCGGGACGAAGAGGCGGGTGGAGTCGCCGCCGATCTTCACATCGATGATCTCGTAAGGCTTCCTGCCGTTCTTCGAGAACGCGGTGTCGAGGCGCGAGACCTCGCCCGGAAGCTTCGGGATCACGCTGTAGTTCGGCGCGGCGAGCGCCGGGGTCGCTACGAGAGCGGAGGCGGTCGCGGCGGCTCCGACAGCGGAGGCGGCGAGCAGGAGGCGGCGCGAGAGGCCGCGCGGGGTGTCAGTCATATCGAGAATCCTTCGGAGCTTTCGCCATCAGTGTCGAGTCGGCCGACCATTCCGAATTCGACGCACATGAAGTGACGTCCGGCCCCCCAACCCATTCGAGAGTGTACGGGCCGCGGATGACGCGTGGATGTCGTTCTCATCACGTCTGGTCGCTCGGGCGGGGATCAGCGGGAGGAGGGGAAGAGACGGCGGGAGAGGCCCGAGGACTTCTCGGCCGTCTCGTGCACCACGAAGGGCACGGCGGAATCGGCGGAGACGACCCGCCTCGCCGCGGCGAGTTCGAGCGTCTCGCGGGAGAGGCCCTCGATGTCGACGGTGACCGCGAGGCCGGAGTCGGCCAGGCGGGTGGCGATCTGCACCTGGTGGTCGTCGACGTGCTCGCCGAACGAGGCGCGGCGCGGGACCAGGATCGGCACCCGGCCCTGCTCGATGGCGCTGAGCGCGGTGCCCACTCCCCCGTGCGCGATGACGACGTCGGCCGCCTTCATCGCGGCGTTGAGCTCGTCGTGCGGCACGGAGTGGCGGCCGTCGATCCCGAGCCCGGAGACGTCGTTCGCTCCGGTCTGCCAGAGCACCTCCACGCCCTCGAGCAGCGGCGCGAGCGCGGCGAAGAAGCGGGGGAACGGGTAGCCGTCCTGCGTGCCGACCGAGACCACGGCGCGGCGGATCGGCTGCGGGACGACGTCCTCGACGCGGTAGGTGTCGAAGATCGAGCCGCCGAAGCTCCAGCGGTCGTCGGCCCAGGAGCGGTACTGGGTGTAGGTCGAGACGGCGGGGACCCGGGCGAGGATCCGACCGGTCATCGACGGGCCGAGCACGCGGGCGGCGCTCTCGATGTAGTGCGCGGGGATGCCGCGCGAGGCCGCGAGCGGCAGGAAGGAGAGGGCGGGGCTGGCGCCGGTGCTGAAGACGGCGTCGAAGGACCCGCGGGCCAGCAGGGAGCGGCCGATCATCGCGTTGCGGAGCACCGGCACCACGGCGCGGGGCGGCGGATCGGCGAGGTGGGTCACGCGCCGGTCGGCGAGGAGGGTGCGGCTGAGGGCGCTGTCGACGGTCGCCCAGTGCTGCTCCTCCGGGTCGACTCCGAGGAGCCCCGAGAGCGCGAACATCTCCTTGAGATGCCCGCCGCCGGAGCAGACGAAGAGATACGAAGCCATACGCGCCTTCACTGGTGATGATCGAGATAACAGGCGTGTGGATGATCGATCGTCCGCCGAGAACGACCCCCCGGTCCCTGGTGCAGAAGTCGCCCGATCATAGCAGGGAGGGTCTCCGAGGGGCACTTCTCTGAGAGAACTGTTCACCTCGCCGGAAAGCGATAGGGGCTCATTCGACAGGCGATATCCGCTCACTTCTCCGGAGGGTGGAAAGCGATATCCGCTCGACTCGGGGATGACCGGGAACGTCGCTCGGCACCCCGATAGCGGACCGGCCGATTCCCGTCGATCACCTGCACCGCACGGGCCGCGCGCGTAGCGTCGGACCACCGGCGCAGAGGCCGGTCGACCCAGGAGGAGCGCCATGAGCGACAACGAGCAGAACAGCCCCGTGATGGACGGAGCCGAGGACGCCAGCAACGACGAGAAGCTCGGCGGCCTGATCGACCAGGTCGAGCACGACCACGGAGCCGAGGGCGCCGGCGCGATGGCCGACGCGCTCCGCGACCGCGCCGACGAGACCGACACCGAGATCACCGAGGAGTCGGACGCGTCCGGCCCGGTCGAGGACAGCGGCACCGCCCAGGTCTGAGCGACGGGGCCCGGAGGACGACTCCGGGCCCCGATCCCTGATCGCTGGGGAGAGCGGTGGGCCCTCCGGATCGCTCGTCAGAGCGGCCCGGCGAGCGCCGCCCGATGTGCACCGGAGCGGCCCGATGAGCGCCGCCCCACCCCCAAAGCCCTGTTTGACGGTGCGGGAGCCGCCGGTCACCATGGCCGCATGTCCTCTCTCGACGAGCTGCGCGCGACCGCGCACCCGATCCGCCTCCGCCTGCTGTCCCTGGTGACGGGAGCGGCGATGAGCGCCGCGGAGGCCGCCCGCGAGCTGCAGCTGTCGCAGGCGACGGCGAGCTACCACTTCCGCGTGCTGGAGCGCGCCGGGCTCGTGGCCATCGTCGAGACCGTGCGCCTGCGGGGCGGCGAGGCGAAGAGGTACCGGCACGAGGCCTCCGGAAGGCCCTTCGACGTGACCGCGTCAGTGGACGCCGGGCCGGAGGAGGAGCGGGACCTGCACCTCGAGGCCCTGATCGAGGAGCTCCGGCGGCGCTCGTCGAGCCGGGCGGACGGTCCTCAGCTCTCGACGGACGCGGAGCTCTGGGTCGACCCCGAGGTCTGGCGGCGGGTGGTGCGGCACGTCGGGGAGGCGTCCGCGCTGCTGCACGCGGCGGCCCGGCCGCCGAGGACGCCCGGTACCGCGCCGGTGTCGATGACGACCGCGATGTTCCCGCTCCGCCGGCCGTGACCCGCGACGGGCGCGGGCCGCTGGCGCACGGTCCTCTCGCGCACGGCCCCTTCCGCTGGCTCCTCGCCGCCCGCACGACCGGGGTCCTCGGCAACGCCGTCGCTCCGATCGCCCTGGCCTTCGCCGTGCTGGACCTGACGGGCTCGCCGACGGACCTCGGACTCGTCGTCGCCGCGCGCTCCCTCGCCAACGTCGCCGTCCTGCTGCTCGGCGGCGTCCTCGCCGACCGGCTCCCCCGCTCCGTGATCCTCGTCGGCACCTCGCTCGCGGCAGCAGCCACTCAGGCCGCGGTCGCCGTGACGGTGATCACGGGGACGGCGACCGTCGCGGCCCTGGTCGTGCTCAGCGTGCTCAACGGCGCCGTCGCGGCGATGAGCCTGCCCGCCGCGGCCGCCCTCGTCCCCGAGACGGTGCCGGTCGGCGAGCTCCGCCCGGCCAACGCCCTGCTCCGCCTGGGCCTGAACGCCGGGAGCATCGTCGGCGCCTCGGGCGGGGCCGCGCTCGTCGCACTGGTGGGTCCCGGGTGGGGGCTGGCGGTCGACGCCGCGGGCTTCGCCCTGGCCGCGGTCCTCTACTCCCGTGTGCGGCTGCCGCGGACGGTCCGCTCGGGCCCGGGCGCCTCCGTCCTCGCCGACCTCCGCGAGGGGTGGCGGGAGTTCACGAGCCGGCGCTGGGTGTGGATCGTCGTGGCGCAGTTCACCGCCGTCAACGCCGCGTTCGTCGGCGCGACCACGGTCCTCGGCCCGGTCGTCGCCGACCGGTCCTTCGGCCGAGCGGCATGGGGACTCGTGATCGCCGCGCAGACCGTCGGCCTGGTGATCGGGGCCGTGATCGCGCTGCGTTGGCGGCCCCGCCGTGCGCTGGGGGCGGGCGTCGCCCTCATGGCGGTGACGGCCGTCCCGGTCGCCGCCCTCGGGATCCTCCCGGCGCTCCCCGCCCTCCTCCTCGCCTTCGCCCTCGGCGGAGTCGCGCTCGAGATCTTCGCCATCGCCTGGGACCAGACGCTGCAGACCCACGTCCCCCGCGAGGCGCTCGCCCGGGTCTACTCCTACGACATGGTCGGCTCCTTCCTCGCCGTGCCGCTCGGGGAGGCGCTCGTGGGCCCGCTCGCCGACCTCGTCGGGCTCGACCGCACCCTGCTCGGCTGCGCCGCGGTCGTCCTCGTCGCCTCGCTCCTCGCGGCCTCCAGCAGGAGCGTCCGCGGGGTGGGCACGGACCGTCCGCGGCCGCAGACGCTCTAGCGCGTCACGGGAGGCGCGGGTGCGCAGGAAGGGGCGCACCACCCGGAGCCCGGGGGAAGGCAGCTCCAGGACGCCGTCCCAGGTGGCGGGGACGTCGGGGAAGCCGTGCACGAGCACGAGCGGAGTGCCGTCCTCCGGTCCCTCGTCGAGGTAGTGGACGTCGGTGAAGCGCGTGGACAGGACGCGCGCACCCGTCCCCTCCTGCTCCGGCCCGTCCGAACGGGAGTGCCGCGGCCCGCTCACGGGCGGTAGAGGGAGTCGACGGGGACCTCGCGGCTCGAGCCGTCCCGGGTGGTGATCGTGACCGTGCCGGCGGGCCCGGCGGCGAGACCGTCGGACGAGGGCCACCAGGCGGTCCAGGAGCCGCCCTCGAGGGTCGCGACGACCGGCTCGACGCCGGCCTCGTTCAGCACCACCGATTCCACGTCCGCGCCCGCGAAGCCGACCGCGTAGATCAGAGCGGCGTCCCCCTCTCCGAAGGTGCCGGCCGAGCTGAGCTGGACGGCGTCCGCGGCGAGGGGGCCGGCCGGTGCGGCGTCCGCCACCTCCCACATCCCCGCGCCGTTCCCGGCGCTGAGGCAGTAGTAGAGGGAGTCGTCGAAGCGGTAGATCATCGAGGCGGCGTCGCCGCGCGCGTCGAGGTGCGAGACCTCCGCCGGCCCGGCCTCGCCGTTGGGGCTCTGCAGGTTCGTCGCACACCACTGCGTCGCCGACTGCCCGAGCTCGGAGCTCGGCAGGAGGCGCTCGGGGATCGCGGTCCAGGAGGCGAGCACCGCGCGGTTCAGCCCGACGGAGCCGGTGCCGGGGATGAGACCCGGGACCACGACGATCACCGCGGCTGCGGCTGCGGCGGCCAGGAGCACGGTCGCCGCGCCGGCGACGGCCCAGTCGCGGGGGCGGAAGAAACGGGGAGCGGCCGCGTCCTCGCTGACCAGGATCTCGCCGAGGAGCGCGTCCCGACGTGCGGCCTCGGCAGCGGAGAGAGGGGTGCGGGGCTCGGCGTCGTGCGCGCGGAGCAGGTCGAGGAGCTGGTCGGTCATGAGAGGGTCCGTTCTGCCGTGCCGGAGAGGAGCGTGGAGTCGAGGGGGGCGAGCAGCGCCGCCAGCCGCCGCTTCGCGCGGGTGAGCCGCATCGCGTAGGCGGCCCGGGAGCAGCCGAGCACCTGCGCCGCCTCGGCCTGCGGGAGGTCCTCCCACACGTGGAGGGCCAGAGCCTCCTGCTCGGCGAGGGGCAGCCGCTTCCACGCGCTCTCCAGGTCGAGGCGGTCGCCGACCGACGGGTCGGCCTGCTCCTCCGGGGCGAGGGTCCCGATCCGCACGGCCAGCGCCTGCCGGCGGTTCTCGCCGCGGGCGGCGTTGAGGATCGCGTGCCGGGCGGTGCCGAACAGCCAGGGCCGCACGTTCTCCGGCAGGTCCTGCCGGCGACGCCAGGCGGCGAGGAAGGTCTCGCCGACGATGTCGTCGACCGTCGCGGCGGGAGCGCGGCGGCGGACGAAGCGGAGCAGGTCGTCGAAGTGGGCGCGGTACAGCTCGGAGAAGTCGTCTCGGGAGCGGATGCTCATGGTTCCCCTTTCGCGGAGTCACAGGTACATGTCCGGCTGCGGCGGCGATGCAACATCCGTGTCGGCGGGAGTCCCGCTGGGGCGGTGGCCGCGGCGTCCTGCGCGGCGCTCCGTGTCCGGGCAGGATCCACCGCGCGGGGGAGGTCCTGCGAGCGGCAGGCGGCGATCCGCATCGACCGCACGCCGGAGAGGAGGGGCCCTCGGCGGGTGGCGGGCTGTCGGAGGGAGCAGCGGACGCGCGGTCATCCCCGAGGCGCACCGGACGCGACTCCCGGACGACGCACCGGACTCCTCCGGCCCGGGACTCTGGCAGAACGCCGCCGAGCCTCTGCTCCCGGCGCCCGTCCCACCCAAGGAGACCTTCGTGAACCGCGCCCTCGCTTCCGCCGCCGCCTCAGCCCTCGTCGTCGTCGACGTCGTCCAGCGCGCCGCTGACGCCCGATGACCGGCTCCGGGAAGCCGGCCGGCGATCAGGCTCCGCTCCGCCTCGCGCTCGTGCACGTCGACTTCTGGTCGGCCGTGAAGCTCTCGTTCCTGCTCGGCCTCGCGCTCGCGATACTCGGCCTCGTCGCCGTCCTGGTCGCCCATCCGCTGCTCGTGCACTCGGACCTCTTCACCCAGGCCGACACGCTCCTCGGGCAGGTCGTCGGCGATCAGATCGACCTCGACGCGATCCTCTCGCTGCCGAACGTGCTGGGCTTCGCGCTCGTCGGAGCCGTGCTGAACACCGTCGTCGCCACCGCCCTGGGCGGGGTGGGGGCGCTGCTCTTCGGATCCGCCGCCGCCCTCGCGGGCGGGCTCCCGGTCGGCCTCGCTCGGCAGTGAGGGGCTCCGCTCCGACTAGGCCGCGAGCCCTCCCTCGGGAACCGGGGACGGACGGTCGTCACCGAGGAGCGGCGCCTGCTCGGGCTCAGCGGCGACGACCATGTCGCGCCCGGACGCGGGGGTGAGGAGCTCGCGCAGCCAGAGGCGGTTCACGGCGTGCAGACGGGGATGATCGAAGCGGTACTCCAGCACCGCGTTCGGCTGCACGAGGATCGCGTGCGAGCGCGGCTCCGACTCCTGCAGCGTCCTCCAGGTCGAGCGGAACGGCTGTCCCTGCTCCATCCGCGCGCGCACCGCGATCCGCACGTGCGCGAGCGTCCGGTCCTCGAACTCGATCCGGCGCCGCCAGGCGCCGAAGATCAGCACTCCCACAGGGGCTCTCCTCATCGTGTCGGTCGAGCAGCCCGCAGAACGGCGGGGGCGGCGGGCGCGAGGCTCGCAGGGCCGGACCGCCATCGGACGGTCCGGTCGTGGGGACCGGAGTAGAGGTGGGTCCGAGGCTGGTCCGTTCCCGGAGGTGTGCGGACGGAGTGCGCTCCCGCGTCAGTCGGCGAACATGGCGCCGACCGGCTCGCGCTTCTCGGCCTGGAAGCGGTCCTCGGCGCGGCCGAGAGCCCAGTAGGCCGAGAGCGAGAGCGCCCGGCGCTCCACGCCCCACTCGTCCTGCAGGAGGGCGCGCAGCTGCTTCATCGCGGTGCGCTCGCCGTGCGCGAAGACCTCGAGCACGCCCTCGGGCCTCGGCTCGGCCCGCACGGCCGCGACCAGCGCCCGGCCGGCCTCGAGACCGCCGCGGTGCAGCCAGCGCACCTCCACTCCGGCCGGAGCGGGAAGATCGAGCTCGTCGGCGGCCGAGTCCACCTCGATCAGGACCAGGCCGCGGGCGTGCGCGGACATCCCCTCGAGGGCGGAGGCGATCGCCGGCAGAGCGGAGTCGTCGCCGAGCAGCAGGTGCACGGCCTCGGGGTCGGCGCTCGGCGACCAGGCGCCGCCGGGCGCGGAGAGCGCGATCCGGTCGCCGGGAGCCGCGGCGAGCGCCCACGGTCCCGCCACCCCTTCGTCGCCGTGCACGACGAAGTCGACGGCGATCGAGCGCCGCTCGAGGTCGACCGAGCGGACGGTGTAGGTGCGGCGCACGGGCAGCTGCTCGGGGGCGGCGCTCGCCCGGAGCGCGTCGAGGTCGAAGGGCGGCTGGAGGTCGGAGCCGCGCGGCGGGAGCAGGAGCTTCACGTAGCGGTCGGTCGCGGCGAGGCGCTCGGGGTCGGACTCGGCGAGGAACGCGTCGAGCCCGTCGCCGCCGAGGTGCACGCGGACCAGGTGGCCGGTGAGGCGCTCGGTCCGCAGCACGGTGAGCACGTGCTGGCTGCGGGCACGGCGCGGGCGGTCGGGGGACGGGGCGGCGTCGGTCATCCGCCCAGCATGCCCGGTCGTGCTCGGTGCGGGCCGAGTGCGGGCCGCTCGCGGGCGGGTGGGCGCCGAGGAGTCACGAACGGTCGCTTCGGGAGGACGGAAGGAGCCGTTCGTGACGCATCGGAGCAGGCCGATGCGAGGCCGGGACGTCGCGGCGGCGCCGAGCGCGAGGCGGCGGCGCGGGCGCGCGTGCGGACGAGCGGGCGTCGAAGGGTCACGAACGGTCGCTTCGGGAGGACGGAAGGAGCCGTTCGTGACGCATCGGAGCAGGCCGAGGCGAGGCCGGGACGTCGCGGCGGGGATCCGCGCGAGGCGGCGGCGCGGGCGGGCGCTGATCCGTCGCTCACGGCCCGCGGAGGAGCGCAGGACGGGCCGTCCGCGACGGATCGGAGCGGGCCGGGCGCGACTGGGCGCCGCATGCGGAGCGAGCGCGGGCCTGCCGGAGGGCGCCGGGCGTCGATCCGTCACGAACGGCCCGTGCGGGAGGACGGAACGGGCCGTTAGCGACGGATCGGAGCGGGCGGCCGGAGGCCGGGCCGACGGAGCGGAGCGGACAGCAGCGCACGTCGGCGGAGCGGGCGGCGCCGCGGCCGGTCAGCGACGGGTGGGAGCGGGCCGCCGGAGGCCCGGACCGACGGAGCGGAGCGGACAGCAGCGCACGTCGGCGGAGCGGGCGGCGCCGCGGCCGACGGCCCGGCGGACGGCCGGTGGCGCGAGGTGCGCTCGCGCGGGGCGCGGCGGCGGGGGCGCGCCTACTCTCGCGGGATGACTGCGACGGCTCCGCGACTCCGGCACGACCGACTGGTCGCTCCCGATGTGCTGCGCGGAGTGGCGGTGGCGGCCATGCTCGTCGCGCACGCGATGCCGCTCGTGCCGAGCGCGCGCACGGGGGTCGTCGGGTTCCTGGCGTGGAACTTCAACGATCTCGCGTCACCGCTGTTCGCGCTGGTGATGGGGATGTCGGCGGCCCTGGTGCTCGCGCGGCCCGGTGCCTCCCCCGGGCGGGTGCTGCTGCGGAACGCGATCCGCGGCGCGGTGCTCGTGGCGCTCGGCGTCTGGCTCGAGACCTGGGGCAGCTGGATCGCGATCGTGCTGCAGTACCTCGGCGTCGTGCTCGTGCTCGGCACGCCGCTGCTGCTCGTCCGCTCCCGGACGATCGCCGCGCTGGCCGCTGTGCTCGCGCTCGCCGCGGGGCCCGTGAACGCCGCGGTCGCCGCCGCCGCACCCGGCTCTCCGCTCGCCCTCTGGCTCTTCACCGGGCCGAGCTACCGCGCGACCAACCTGCTCCCCTTCTTCCTCCTCGGAGCCCTGCTGCTGCGGCACGGCGCGCAGCGCGACCGGCTGCTGCCGGTGCTCGCGGCGGTCGCGGTCGTCGCGTACCCGGTGCGGCCGCTGGTCGCGCTCCTGCTCGGCGTGGAGTCGCCCTCCGGCAGCCTCCCGGACACCCTGCACGACCTCGGGCTCGTGCTCCTGGCCTACGTCGCGGTGGTGCTGCTGACAACGTCGCGCTCCACCGCTGTCCAGCGGCTGCTGGTGCCGCTCCGCGCGATCGGCACGCTGGCGCTCTCGGTCTACGTGCTGCAGGTGGCGCTCGTCGCAGCGCTCGCGCGGGCGGGCCTCGGCTATTCCGCCGACACTCCGCTCGCCGCTCTCGCCCTCGTGCTCGGTTTGTGCACGGCCGCCGTGCTGTGGTGGCGGTTCCTCGGTGCCGGCCCCGTCGAGCGGCTGACGGCGCGGCTCACCGGGCTCGTGCCGCGCTGAGCCGCCCGGCCGCCCGGCTGGGTCCGCGGCGAGGACCTGAGCCCGCTGCGGTCCGCGGCGAGCTCGCCTGAGCCCGCGGCGGCCCGCGGCGAGTTCGCCTGAGCTCGCGAGGTCCGCGGCGACCTCGGCTGAGCCCCCGACGCCCGACGGCCCGTACACGGGCGCAGGCCGCCGGGCGTCCCCTCCCTCAGCGCGCGAGCGCCGACGCCTCCTTCGCGAGGGCCGGACCGTGCGCCGCGAGCACCAGGTCCCGAACCGCGGTGGCCGGGAGCGACGCGGCTCCGGCCGGCAGCAGGTCCGCGTCCGAGGCCAGCACGAGCGGGGTGTCGGCCGACGAGGACGGCAGCCTCCCGTGCGTGCCGCGCACGAGCGACGCGTCCAGCGGCACCAGGTTCATCGCGTAGCGCAGCCCCAGTGCCTTCTTGGCCAGGTTGCCCGCCGCCTTCGCCTTCACCAGCGGGTCGGCCGGATCGAAGAAGAGCTCGGCCGGGTCGTAGCCGGGCTTGCGGTGGATGTCGACGCCGCGGGCGAAGTCGGGCGCGCGGTCGTCGTCGAGCCAGTAGTAGTAGGTGAACCACGCCCCCGGCCGGGCGACCACGACGAACTCGCCCGAGCGCTCGTGGTCGAGGCCGTAGCGGGCCTGCGCCTCCCGGTCGAGCACCTCGTCGACGCCGTCGAGCCCCTCGAGGATCGAGCGCACCCGCGGCAGGTCCGCCGCGTCCTGCACGTAGACGTGCGCGACCTGGTGGTCGGCGACGGCGAACGCGCGCGACGTCCACGGGTCCAGCTGCTCGCGGCCGTCCTGCACGTAGACCTCGAGCAGGCCCTCGCGGCGGAGCGCCCGGTTCACGTCGACCGGAGTGTCGGCGTCGGCGATCCCGTACTCGGCGACCACGATCACCGACGCGCCCAGCGCCTCCGCGTCGTCGAGCAGCGGAGCGAGCACCACGTCGAGCTCCGACGCGGCCCGGCGCGCCTCGGGCGAGTCCGGTCCGAAGCGCTGGAGGTCGTAGTCGAGGTGCGGCAGGTACGCCGTGGTCAGCTCGGGCGGGCCGGAGCCGTCGCCCGCCAGCACATGCCGGGTCGCGTCGACCATCCACTGGGTCGAGCGGAGCGACGCGGTCGGCCCCCAGTACTGGAACAGCGGGAAGGCGCCGAAGCGCGAGACCAGCTCGTCGTGCAGCGCCGGCGGACGCACGTACGCGTCCGGCGACTTGCGGCCGTCGGCGTGGTAGATCGGGCGCGGAGTGACGGTGACGTCGGTCGACGCCCCCATCGCGTACCACCAGCCGATGTTGGCCGCGCGGTACGGCTCCCCGCTCAGCCGGCGCGCGGTCTCCCAGACCTTCTCCCCCGTGACCAGGCGGTTGTGCTGGCGCCACAGGTGCACCTCGCCGAGGTCGCGGAAGTACCAGCCGTTGCCGACGATCCCGTGCTGCGCGGGCATCGAGCCGGTGAGCATGGTCGACTGCACGCTGCAGGTGACCGCGGGCAGGACCGTGTCCAGCGGCAGGCGCCCGCCCCCGCGGGCCAGCCGCGAGAGGCGGGGCATGTCGGCGAGCGCCGTCGAGGTCAGCCCGACCACGTCGAGCAGCAGCACGGGCCTCACAGCGCCGCCGCCTGCGGGAGGAGGGGCGCCAGCAGCGCCTCTCGGGAGGCGGGCGTGAGCAGGTGCGCGGCAGCCCAGGCGAGCTCGGCGCCGATGCCCGTCGAGAGGTCGCTCGGGGCGTCGGCGAGCACCGACCAGGTGTAGGTCTCGACGTCGAGGTGGATCTCGTCGTACGGCCAGGCGGCGTCGACCGCCGAGACCGCCTCCGCCAGGACGGCCGTGGTCGCCGAGAGCGGCGCCTCCGGCCGGTGGTGCAGCGGCACGTGGAAGTGCACGCGCCACGGGCCGGTGCCGGGGAGCGTGTCCAGCGCCTCGGGCAGGTCGTCGACGCGGAGCACTCCGTCGATCCCGTTCTCGCGGGTCTGGTGCAGGTAGCGCTTCTCGACGAACGGGGTGAGCGCGGCGCGGCCCGAGGGGTCCTCCAGGTGGAGCGCGGCGGAGGCCTGCACCTTGACCACGCGCAGGCCCGCGTCGCGGATGCGGCGGACGGCCGAGACCGGGTCGGCGAAGGAGACGGCGAGGTGGCAGGTGTCGAGGCACACGCCCACGTACGCCGGGTCGACCACTCCGATCCGCGGGTGCAGCCAGTCGACGACGTCGTCCACGGTGTCGAGGATGCAGCCGGGCTCGGGCTCGATCGCCAGGCGGATCGCGTGGCCGGTGGAGCGGCGCAGGTCGCGCAGCTCCTCGACGAGCCGGGCGAGGTTGCGGCAGGCGGCCTCGTCCTGCTCCCGTCCCCAGCCCTCGCGCCAGCCCAGCGGCAGCGTCGAGATGCTGCCGTCGGCGCCGGCGGGCAGCAGGTCGGCCAGGATCCGCGCGCAGTCGATCGTGTACTGCAGGCGCTCCGGCGTGGTCCAGTCGGGGCGGTAGACGTCGAGCTTCACGACCTCGGCGTGGAACGCGGCGTACGGGAAGGCGTTGAGCGTGCGCACCTCCAGGCCGTTGCGCTGCAGGGCCGCGCGGAGGACGGCGCGGTCCTCGGCGCTGGCGACCAGGCGGGCCGCGAGGTCGCGCGGGATCCACAGGCCGACTCCGACCAGGGCGAGCCCGGCGGCCACGCGCGCGGGTCCGGCGTAGACGTCGAGCTGGCGGACGACTCCGGCCAGGTCCTCGGCGGGATGGACGTTGGTGCAGTAGGAGAGGTGCATCACACGACCTCCGCCATGCGCGGGGCGCCCCGGAGCACGGAGTTGCCCTCGAAGGTGCGGCCGGCCGACTCCTGCACGTCGAAGCCCGCGACGGGCGAGAGATCCAGGCGTCCGCTCTGCCCGTAGAACTCGACCGGGTTCTGCCAGAGCAGCCGGTCGACGTCGCCCGCGCTGAAGCCGGCGACGAGGAGGAGGCGGCCGGTCTTCGCGGTCGTGAGCGGGTCGGAGCGGCCCCAGTCGGCGGCGGAGTTGACCAGCACGCGGTCCAGCCCGATCCGCTCGACCAGCGTCACCAGGCGCGTCTCGTCCATCTTCGTGTCGGGGTAGATGGAGAACCCCATCCAGCAGCCGGAGTCGCGGACCGCGTCGACGGTGACCTCGTTGAGGTGGTCGACGAGGACCCGCCCGGGCTCGAGCCCCGAGTCGGCGACGACCTCGAGGGTCCGGCGGGTGCCCGACTCCTTGTCGCGGTGCGGGGTGTGCACCATCGCGGGGAGGCCGTGCTCGCCGGCGAGCTCGAGCTGCTGGCGGAAGACCTCGTCCTCCTCGGGGGTGAGCGAGTCGTAGCCGGTCTCGCCGACGGCGACGACGCCGTCCTTGGCGAGGTAGCGGTCGAGCTCGGGCAGGACGGCCCGGCAGCGCGGGTCGTTCGCCTCCTTCGGGTTGAGCCCGATGGTGCAGTGGTGGCGGATGCCGAACTGCGCGGCGCGGAAGCGCTCCCAGCCGATCAGGGCGTCGAAGTAGTCCGTGAACGAGCCGACGTTCGTGCGCGGCTGGCCGAGCCAGAAGGAGGGTTCGACGACCGCGCGGACGCCGGCGTCGAACATCGCCTGGTAGTCGTCGGTGGTGCGGGAGGTCATGTGGATGTGCGGGTCGAAGATGCGCATCGTCGCGCCTTTCTCATCGGTGGTGGTGCCCCGCGGTCGGGGCGGCGTTCGGGGGCGGTCAGCTCGGCAGGAGCACCGCCAGATCGTCCGGGAGCGGGCGCCCGGCCGCGCGGCGCTCGTCGGCGAAGCGGCCGGCCATCGCGCGCAGCTCGGCGTCGCTGCGCTCCTCCAGCCCGGCGACCGCCGCGAGCGGGACGCCGAGGAAGACGAGCTTGAGCACCCCGTGCCGCCAGGCGTGCGCGTCGAGGTGGCGGCGGGCGAAGGAGCCCATCGCCGCGGCGACGAGCCGGGTGTCGTTGGCGCGCAGGGCGTCGGCGGTCAGCTCGAGGCCGGCGAGGGTCGTCGCCGGTCCCGGGTCGCCGAGGGCGTTCAGCCCGGCCAGCACTCCGCGGCGCTCGGCGCCGTCCCCGCCCCGGTAGAGGCGGAGGAGGAGAGCGGCCAGGTCGTCGTCGCCGAGCGCCTGCGCGGCGGCCTGCACCAGGGCGGCGCGGGCCGCGTCGTCGTGCGTGCCGTGGACGAGGCCGTGCGGGTCCTCGGCGGGCCGGAGCGGCTCGCGTCCGGCCTCGCGGCCCGCGGCGGGGAAGAAGCGCTCGATCCGCGACGGGCGCTCGAGGACGGCGGAGCGGGCGGCCGCGGTCCACGGGTGCTCGGCGTGCGAGGAGGCGCCGCCGAGCGCCTCCTCCATCGCCGCGAGGCTCGCCACGGCCAGGCGGGGCGCGTCGTGCGAGTGCCGGGGCAGCTCGACGGCGGCGATCCCGCGGTAGCCGATCTCGGCGAGGGTCGCGAAGGCGGCCGCGAGGTCGAGCGATCCGGTGCCGAGCTCGAGGTGCTCGTGCCGCTCCGGGAGCATGTCGTCGACCTGCACGTTCAGCAGCAGGTCCCCGGCGCTGCGGAGGGCTCCGACCACGCCGTCCGGCTCCACCACGACGCAGTGGCCGAGGTCGACCGTCAGCCCGACCGACTCCGGGTCGCCGAGCTCGCGGCGCAGCAGCAGCGCGTCGGCGACCGTCTCCACCAGCATCCCCGGCTCGGGCTCGACGGCCAGCCGCACGCCGTGGCGCTCGGCCGTCGCGACGACGCCGCGCATCCGCTCGACGAGCAGCCGCCAGGCCGCGGCCGCATCCGCGCCCGCTGGCACGACCCCCGACCAGAGGGAGACGGCGTCGGCGCCCAGCAGCGCGGCGATCTCGATCGCGCGCTCGAGGAAGCGGACCCGGGGGCCGGCCTCCTCGTCGACCAGCGTGGGGCGGTGCTTCGCGAACGGGTCGAGCAGGTACCGCGCGCCCGTCTCGACGACCACGCGCAGGCCCAGCTCGTCGAGCCGCGACCGGAGCGCCAGCGTACGCTCGCGCCAGTCGGCTGCGAAGGGATCGAGGTGCGGGTGCCCGAGGGTGAGCGCGACGGCGCGGTACCCCGCGGCGTGGATCACCGTGAGCGCGTCGTCGAGGGTGTGGTCGGCGAAGCCGTTGGTGCCGTAGCCGAGGACGGGTCCGGTGGCGCTCATGTGATGTCCGCCGTCCGCGGGCGGCGGAGCAGGAGGGAGCCGAGCGCGTCGAGCGCGAGCAGCGCCGCCCCCAGCTCGGGACGCTTCAGACCGGCGAGCGCGGCCTGCAGCGGGATCATCCCGGTGATGCCCGCGCGGGTGGCCGTCCGCGCGGCCGCGGCCGTCGGCGTCCGCACGGCCTGCAGCTGCGCGGTGAGCACGAGCAGGAGCCAGCGCCCGAGGCCCGCGGCGACGACCGCGGCGGGGGCGGCCCGGCGCTCGGCCAGAGCGCCGGCCGCGGTGGACAGCGCGATCGCCGCGGTGCCGGCCGAGACCGCTCCCGCCGCGACCGGGGTGGTGCCGTGCACCTCGCCGCGCGAGAGCACGGTGACGCCGAGCGTGTGCGCGGCCACGGCGGCGGAGGCGGAGGCCGCCGCGCGCACGCCGTCGACGCCCGCGCCGAGCAGCACGTCGAGACCGCGGCAGGCCGCCATCACGACCGGGCCCAGCGGAGTCGGCTTCGCGAGAAGGTCGTACGACCAGATCCCGGCCGCGAGCGGCAGCGAGAGCGCGAGCGAGCGCCGCCCGTCCACGACGGCCGCCACGACGATCCCCGCCGCGGTCAGCGCGGCCGCCGTGCCCAGCGCCGCCGAGCGCCGGATGCGCCCCGAGGGGATCGGCCGCTCCGGCCGCTCCCGGGCGTCGAGCTCGGCGTCCGCGTAGTCGTTGAGCGCCATGCCCGCCGAGTAGAGCAGCGCCGAGGACAGTGGGAGCGCGACCGTGCGCGCTCCCACTCCGCGGCCCGCCCACGCTCCGCCCGCGACGGTGTCGCCGATCACGGTCAGCGCGGCCTTCGCGCGGACGAGCTCGAGGTAGTCGCGCAGCTCAGCCATCGCTCCGCGTCCCGCTCGTCACCGGGGTGCGGCGCTCGGCGACGAGCGCGCCGGTGCGGGCGGACCAGGCCACCAGCTCCGCGGTCTGCTCGGCGAAGCCGTGCACGTCGCTGCCCCACGGGTCCTTGAAGAAGAAGCCGAGCTCGCCGACCGGGCCCGAGACGCCGGCCTCGTCCGCGAGCGCCAGCAGGCGGGCGAGGTCGAGGATCAGCGGCGCCGCGAGGGCCGAGTCGTACGCCGACCAGATCGTCTGCACCGTGATCCGCGAGCCGAGGAAGCCCTCCGCGTGCACGTGGTCCCAGGCGGTCTTGACGTCGCCGAGGTCCGGGACGTTGTCGATGTGGAGCGGAGTGACGACGTCGTCGCCGAGGAGGGAGCGGAGTCCGCGGTTCTTCGAGACGAGCTTCGAGCGCACCGCCTCCGGGTCGGCGAGGGTCTGCCCGTCGCCGCCGCCGAGGAGGTTCGCGCCCGCCCACGAGAGCACGCGCATCCCGCGCGCCGTGAACATCGGCGCGAGCACGCTGCGGAGCAGGGTCTCCCCCGTCTTGCCGTCCTGGCCGGCGATCGGGATCCCGGCCTCGGCGGCCCACTCCTCCAGGGCCGGCAGAGCCAGCGCGGTCGAGGGAGTGAAGCAGGCGTAGGCCGCGCCCGCGACGACGGCCGAGAGGGCGGCGATCGAGCTCGGCGGCAGGAGGCGCTCGCCCGGACGCGCCAGGGCGGCGCGCAGAGCGGCGAGGTCGTGGAACTCGGGACGGTCGGCCGGCAGCACCTCGGTCGAGGCGACGTCGATCACGACGACCCGGGCGAGGCCGTGGCGCTCGCGGAAGGCGACGATGTCGGCGGCCCGGCGGTCGATCTCCTCCTGCTGCGACGCGGCGTCGGCGGGGGCGAGGCGGATCTCGGCGTCGGTCGCGTCGATCCGGTCGGCCACCTCGGCGACGACCGAGGTCGGGAACATGCCACCGGCCGCGAGGCCCGTGGCCTTCTCGAGCAGCGGGGTCGGCGAGACGTCGTGGCCGCCGATGACGATGTCGGCGAACCCGGCGAGCGGGACGTCCTCGAAGGCGGGGGTCGCGGTGGCGCAGCCCGAGCTGGGCGCGGCTCCGGCGGCGATGGCGTGCAGGCCCACGGCGGCCGTGGTGGCGACGCTGCCCCGGGCCCCGATCAGCCAGAGGCCGATGCGCCCGCTCGATCGGGGGGCGCCTGTGGTGGTGGTGTCGGACGAGGTCATCGTTCTCTCCTGTCTGGAAGGGCTGGCTGAGCGGCGATCGTCGGGGCGCACCCGGGCGATCGGAGTGGGGAGGGGCCTCGGCCGGGCGCGCGTCGCGCCTCCGGCCGGCCGTGTTGCGCAGGAACCGCACGCAGGGCCCGCCGAGATTGCGCGACCGTGCGTCGACTGGTTTCCTCAGGTGTGCTGTCCCCCGAACCCGTCCTCCGGGCCGAGAGAAGGAGCTGAGCGTGGCCGAGCGCGCGGGTACCGCGACCGGCGACATGCTGAGGCTGTTCGCCGACGGTCGGCCGCGCACCCGCGCCGAGCTGGTCGAGGAGACGGGCCTCGCGCGGACCGCGGTGATGACGCGCCTGGAGCAGTTCTTCGACCTCGGACTGATCGCGCACCTCGACCGCGCTCCGTCGACCGGCGGCCGCCCGTCCGCGCGCCTCGTCTTCGACCCGGCCGTCCGCTCGCTCCTGGCCATCGACCTGGGCGCGGCGCACTCGACCATCGCGCTGACCGACTTCGACGGCCGCATCATCGCCGAGCGCCGCGAGGAGCTCGACATCGCGCAGGGCCCCGTGGCGGTGCTCGGGCACGCGCTCGACGTCTGCGACGGGATCCTCGCCGCGGCCGGCGTCGACCGCTCCGCCCTCGCGGGAATCGGGGTCGGCGTGCCCGGCCCGGTGGAGCACGCGAGCGGCCGCCCGGTGCGCCCGCCGATCATGCCCGGCTGGGACGGCTTCGACATCCCCGCCTTCGTGCGCCGGCGCTACGACACCACGGTGCTCGTCGACAACGACGTGAACCTGCTGGCGCTCGGCGAGCGGGCCTCGCGGTTCCCGCACGCCCTCGATCTGATGTTCGTGAAGGTCGGCACCGGCATCGGCGCGGGCATCGTCTCGTCCGGGCTGCTCCAGCGCGGAGCCCTCGGCTCCGCCGGTGATCTCGGCCACGTCCAGGTGCCGCGCACGGCCCCGGCCGCGGCGGGCGGTCAGGAGGGGGACCTCGAGGCGGTCGCGGGCGGCTCCGCTCTGGCCGCCGGGCTCGCCCGGGCGGGCCGCGACGTGCAGTCGGTGCGCGAGCTGATCGACCTGCTGAAGGCGCGCGATCCCGAGGCCGTGGAGGCGGCGCGGATCGCGGGACTCCAGCTCGGCGAGGTGCTGGCCACCTGCGTGAGCCTGCTGAACCCCTCCGTCATCGTGCTGGGCGGCGCGGTCGCCCTCGCCAGCCCGGAGATCCTGACGGCCGTGCGCTCGGTGATCGACGAGCGCTCCCTCCCCCTCGCGACGCAGCGGCTCGACGTGGTGACCGCCGAGCTGGGCGGCAGCGGGGGCGTGCGCGGTGCCGCGCTGATGCTGCGCGGGCACCTGCTCAGCCCCGCCGTGGTGGACGGCTTCCTCGAGCAGCTGCGCGCCGAGGGGCGGGCGGTCCGCTAGAGCGGCGGCCGCGCGCCCGGAGACGGCGGGCCGCGCCGGCGCGATCCCCCGCGGACCGCGTCGGCCGCACCCGGTCAGGAGCGGACCTCCGCGCGGTCGGCGTCCTCCGGCTGGGCGCCGAGAGCGGCGGCGACGGCGGCGTCGATGCGCGCCTGCTCCCCCGCGGCCCGGCGGCGGCGGCGGACGACGGTCAGCACGATGAGCCCGATGAGCAGGGCGAGGAGGAGCACGGCGCTCCACGGCACGGCCGCGGCCGAGGTCTCGGCGGTGGCGACCGGCACGTCGGGAACGACGACGGCGGAGTCGGCCTGGGAGGCCTGGTCGGCGGTGACGACCGTGCCCGAGAGCGCGGCGCGGGCGGTCGCGACGAAGAGCGGCCAGACTCCGGCGACGGTCACGGTGCGCGAGACGGAGGTTCCGGGGAGGAGCTCGGGCAGCGGCTCCGGGTCGGTCGCGGACACCGGCGCGAGGCCGAAGAGGCCGGCGACGCTGATCTCGGCGCCCGGCGCGATGCGGGTGTTGCCCGCGTTGGTCACGGTGTAGTCGACGGTCGCGGAGCCGGGGGCGAAGGGGTTCCAGCCGCCCTGGTACGAGACGGCGAGGCCGTCGATCGACAGGCGCGGGGCGAGCTCGCCGCCGACGCGGAGGTACATGCGCGAGCCCAGGCGCCGGTCGACCGAGACTCCGGTCTCGCCCTGCACCAGGATCGAGGAGACGACGCCCGCGGCGTAGTCGCCCGGGGTCACGTCGTCGGGGACGACGACCTCGAACGGGACCTGCACGCTCTCGCCGGCGGGCACGGTGACCTCGGGCTCGGGGAACGCGATCCAGCTGCCGAGCTGCGTCGAGGGCTCCGCGGCGGGGAGCAGGTCGAGCTGGCCGGCCTCGGTGATGAAGCCGTCGGAGCCGTAGACGCGGAACGTCTGCTCCTCGTCGTCGTAGTTGGAGACGATCAGGGCGTCGCTGAGGCGTCCGCCGGGATCGAGGGCGTACGCGTAGTTCGGCCGCTCGCTGCCCTGCTCGGTGTCGGCGGGGCGCACCCCCCAGGTGACCGGCGTGGAGGCGGGGTCCGCCTCCTGGGCACCCGCCTGAGCCGAGAGGCCGCCGGCTGCGAGGAGCGTCATCAGCAGCAGGGCGGCGGTGGTGCGGGAGGTGCGTGGCATGAGCGACATCGATCAGGCTTCCGTTGCAAGGGGGGATGCCTCCCCGCGGGACGCCGCTCCGGTGCGCGGCACGCCGAGCGGGGCGTACCGGAGTGGCGTCTCGCGGGGAGACGGGGGGAGGGTGGGGCGGCCCGGAGGCCGCCCCACCGGTGCTAGCCGAGCGCGGTGAGCGTCAGCGTCGCGGTGTAGGTGCCGGTTCCGACCGAGAGCGGGAGCTTCAGGTCGAGGTCGGCGCCCAGGACCGAGGATCCGGTCGGGTGCTGCGCCGCGGCGGAGCCGAGGACGCGGGGCGTGGCGAGGCCGTTGCCCGAGTCGAACCCGGAGGGGACGGCTGCGCCCGCGACGGCACCGCCGGTGTTCTCCAGGACCTCGGGGGTCCAGCCGAGGTGCTTGCCCGAGAACGTCTTCTCGCCGGAGCGGAAGTCGCTCAGCTGGCCGGTGACCGACCAGGCCGGGCCGTTGAGGCGGGTGTCGGTCACGCGGACCGGCACGAGCTCACCGGAGGCGGCGAAGTGGTCGCCCTGCTCCTCGGCGACGCCGAGGTTCACCAGGTTGCTGGTGCCCTCGAGCGTCCAGGTCAGCTCGCCCTTGTTGGCCTCGGGGACGATGACGGCCACGGCCTGGTCGCCGGCCGCCGCAGCGCCCGCCGCCGTTCCCGTGAAGGTGCCGTCGACTCCGGCGGCGGTGTTGCCCGCGCCGAAGTTGACCGCCGGCGCGTTGTCGGCGAGCGCGATGCGCCCGCCGACCGTCGAGCCCGCGAGCTGGACGTTGCCGGAGTTGCCCGAGAGCGTGAGGTTCCCGCCCACCGTGTTGCCGAGGGCCGAGGCCGAGCCGTCCTCGTTCGCGCCCAGGAGGACGCCGCGCGAGGAGCCGGTGACGGCGAGCGAGCCGCCGACGATGGCGCCCTGCACGTTCACGCCGAAGTCGCTGCCGGCGAAGGTGGCGTCGCCGCCGACACTGGTGCGGTCGACGTCGACGTAGTTCGCCGCGTCGGTGCTGACCGAGCCGTCGACCGAGAGGTCGCTGAACTCGACGTCGATCCCGCCGGCCTCGACCATGCCGCCGACCGTGAGGTCGCGCAGGTAGAGGAAGCCGTTGCGGCTGCCGTCCGAAAACGACACGACGTCTCCGCCGACGCTGGTGCCGTCGATCGAGATGCCGTACGCGTCGGTGCCGATCACGTCGCCGCCGATGGTCGCCGAGGTGGCGTCCAGCCAGGCGTCGTCGCCGACGATGACGTTGCCGGTGACGGTCACGTTGCCGAGCACGCAGGTCTGGCCTGCGCCGACGTTGAGGTCTCCGGTGATCGTCTGGTTCCCGAGCTCGGTGGTGCAGTCCGTCGTCGCCGCGAAGGCGGACGGTGCGGCGACCATCGCGAGGGAGGCGGCCGCGAGGACCGCCGTGGGCGTCTTCCACTTCATGGGGGTTCTCCTCGGTGCGCTCGTGCGCGTCGTGCTGGTGGTGGTGCTGTCGGTGCGGCGCGCGCGGCGCGGGGTGCGCTCAGCCACGGAGCGCAGCGATCGCGGAGTAGCTGCGGGAAGCGGCCTCGAGGGAGTTCCCCGTGCTCGGCGGCGTCGCCAGCGTGGGAGCGGTGTCCTGCTCCCAGACGCCGAAGCGCTGGCCGCGGTCGCGCAGCTCCGAGAGGAACGCCTGGTAGGGCAGGTTGCCCGCGCCGAACTCGACGATGTCGTAGCCGTTGGTGTTGGCGTTGTTCGTCTTGCCGTCCTTGAGGTGCAGGATCGGGTAGCGGCGCGGGTTGCGCTTGATGTAGTCGAGCGGCTCGAAGCCCGGGTAGAGCTTCTTGCCGACGTACGCCCAGTAGACGTCCATCTCGAGGTACACGTGACGCGGGTCGGTGTTGTCGTAGAAGAGGTCGTACAGGCGGGTCTTGGGGTCGTCCGTGGCGAACCCGAACTCACCGGCGTGGTTGTGCTGGTAGAGCTTCATGCCCGCGGCCGAGACCTGCTGGCCCCACTTGTTCCACTCCTCCGCCGCGGCGAGGTAGCCCGCCTTGGTGTTGACGTTGGTGGGCGCGTTGCCGGTGCCGAGGTGCGGCGTGCCGAGGATCTGCGCGATCTCGATCTGCTTGCCCAGCTCCGAGCGGAGGAGGTTGGTGCCGACGTGCGAGCCGACGGCGCGGAGGCCGTTGTCGTCGAGCAGCTGGCGGATCTGCTGCGGGGTGATCGCCCCGACGTTGCCCTGGGTGTACCCGGCGAACTCGATCTCGCTGTAGCCGATGCGGCCGAGCTCCTCGAAGACGGCCCGGAAGCCGAGCGACGAGACCTTGTCGCGGACGCTGAAGAGCTGGATGCCGATGCGGTTGATCGGGACCAGGCGCGTGGATCCGGACGAGGGCGCGGGGGCGGCCGTGGCGGGCGCCGCGAGGGCTCCCGCTCCGACGCCGACCGCGACGGTCGATGCGGCCAGGGCCGTCATCAGCGAGCGCCGGCTCATCGGCTTGGCCGTGATGGATGCGTGGTGGTGGTGCATCATTTCTCCTTCGAAATGGCAGATGGTGCAGGGGGTGGGGGGCCGGCCGGCCCGGTCGAGCCGGCCGGCCCCTGCGCGGGGGCTACTGCTGGACGGTGAGGTTCAGCAGCGCCGACGCGGCGTTGGTGTCCGCCGTGGCGGTGTGGGTGACGGTCAGCTTGTAGCTGCCCGCCGCGAGCTTCGGGAGCGTCACCACGACGTGCCCGTTCTCGTCGAGGGTCCCGGTGAGCATCGCGACGGTGGAGAGGTTCCTCTTCACCATCACGCTCACCTGACCGGTGCCGGCGACACCCGTCGAGGACTTCGCGTCGACCGTGACCTGCGCGCTGGCGCCCGGCTTGACCGGGTTGGGCGAGACGGTCGCGGTGAGCTCCGAGGCGGCCTTCGAGACGATCAGGCGGGCGGTGCCCTCCGAGGCCTTGAAGGTGGCGTCCGAGCCGTACGCCGCACGGAGGGTGTGGGTGCCGGCGCCGAGGGTCTTCGGCAGGGCGAAGGTCGCCTTGCCGTCCTTCAGCGTCGCGCGGCCCAGCTCGGTGGCGCCCTCGTAGAGGACGACCTCTCCGCCGGGGTTCCCACCCTGACCGGTGACCGTGACGGTCGCCTCGCCGGGTGCCCCGAAGGTCACGCGGGGAGCCGAGAGCGCCACAGTGGTGGTCGACGCGGCGGTCGGGGCGTTCGCCGCGGCCAGGTCGATCGTGAACTTCACCGTGCCGACCGCCGAGACGTTGCCGCCGGTGTCGGTGGCGCGGTACTGGATCGTCCGGGCGCCGTTCGTGGTGAACGGGACCGTGTACGCGCCGTTGACGGCGCGGACCGTGGTCCACGTCGTGCCGTTGTCGGCGGAGTACTGGACGGTGGAGAGCGCTCCGTTGTCCGTGGCGGTGAGGCCGAGGGTCACGGGCTTGTTGTAGACGCCGCCGACGCCCGCAGGCGCTGCCGGGTCGAGGGTCGCCGCGACGGTCGGAGCCGTCTTGTCACCGGCGCCGGCACCCTGGAAGGTGAGGGAGTCGAGCGACAGGCCGTTGGGCGAGGTCACGTAGAGCGAGCCGGTGCCGCGGGGGACGTTGGTGCCGAAGGGGACGAGGACGTCCTTCCAGCCGGCTCCCGCGGGGATGGTCGCTGTTCCGAAGGGCGCTGCGTCGGCAGCGTTCCAGCGGAGGTCGACGGTGCCCTCACCGGTGGCGCGGACCACGACGCCGGTCAGGTTGGCGAAGTTCACCGGGTCCCAGCGCAGGAAGGATCCCGCACCGAGTCCGCTGACGGCGTTGCCGCCGCTGGCGGTGGTGTCCGCGTAGGGCAGGACGCCCTCACGGGCGGCGTGCTCCGCCTCCTGCGTCTTCGGGTTCAGCCGCAGCGTCGCCTCGGCCGCAGCCGGGGGCAGGCCGTTGAAGCCGCCGTCCGTGTAGGTCACGACGACGGTGCCGTACAGCAGCGCGCCGGGGCCGTGCTCGGGCGAGTCCTTGGACGTCGGGAACGCTCCCTTGGCACCGGTGCCGGTGACCTCGGGGTGGGCGTGCTCGTCGTGGCCGAGGCCGTAGGTCCAGCCCACGCGGCTGCTGACGATCTGGTCGCCGTCCTCAGCGTCCTTGCCGGTCACCTGGTAGGGGATCGCGTCGCCCCAGCTGAAGAACGAGCCGTTGCCGGGCGTCTGGATCTGGATCTGCGGCGCCTGGTTGCCGACCGAGATGACCCGCGAGGTCAGGCTGAACTTGCCCTTGGCGTCGGTGACGCGCAGACGGGCCGTGAACTGTCCGAGCTCGGTGTAGGTCTTCTTGACGGTCACTCCGGTGGCGTCGAAGGTGCCGTCGCCGTCGAAGTCCCAGTCGTAGGTGAGCGCGTCGCCCTCGGGGTCGGTCGATCCCTTGGCGTCGAACGTGACCTCGAGCGGGGTCTGCGAGGCGGACAGGGGGGTCGCGGTGAAGCGGGCCTGCGGCGCCTTGTTGCCCTCGGCGTAGTCGATCCGGTACAGGCCCGCGTCGGGGTTGGCGCGGAAGAATCCGTCGCCGTACTCGATCACGTACATCGACCCGTCGGGGCCGAACTCCATGTCCATCGGGTTGTCGTGGATCGGCTGCGCGGCCTGGCTGAGCGCCGCGTTGGGGAGGAAGTCCTCGATGTGCGTGACCGCGCGGTCCTCATCGAGCGTGAACGCCGCGATGTAGTCCTGCGAGAACTCGCCGAAGAAGGTCTTCTTGTCCCAGTACTCCGGGAACTTCGACGTCGAGGTGTTCTCCGCGTCGAAGTGGTACACCGGTCCGCCCATGGGGCCCTGGCCGGTGCTGGTCCCGAAGTTGACGAGCTCGTCGAACGGCTGGTCGCCGGGGTTGTCGCCGTAGTAGACGGTCGCCGCCTTGGCGTCCGGGATGTCGACGAGGCCGGTGTTCCAGCGCGAGTTGTTCTTCAGGTTCTCCGGGTCGAAGAAGCCGCGGGGCGTCGACGTCTCGAAGTTCCACTCGTTGTACGGCGCGTTCGGTCCGTGGACGTAGGGCCAGCCGGAGTTGTGCGGCTCGTCCAGTCCGGTCGCGTTCCACTCGACGAGGCCCATCGGGCCGCGGACGCCGTCGGCCGCAGCGGCCTTCGTGGCGTCGGGGCCGTAGTCGCCCCAGGAGAGGGTGTTCGTCTCGGCGTCGACGTCGATCTTGAACGGGTTGCGGACGCCCATCACGAAGATCTCGGGGCGGGTCTTCTCGGTTCCCACCGGGAAGAGGTTGCCGTCGGGGATCGTGTACGAGCCGTCCTCCTGCACGGTGATCCGGAGGATCTTGCCGCGGAGGTCGTTCGTGTTGCCGGCGCCGCGACGCGAGTCGAAGCCCGGGTTCATGCGGGGCGCGTCGTTGTTCGGCGCGAAGCCCGCGGCACCCGGAGCGCTCGCCGGCGTGTTGTCGCCGGTGGAGAGGTACAGGTTGCCGTCGGCGTCCCAGTCGAAGTCGGCACCCACGTGGCAGCACTGCCCGCGCTGGGTCTCGATGTCGATGATCTTCTGCTCGCTCGCGAGGTCGAGGCCCGAGCCGGTCCACTTGAACCGGGAGAGGCGGTTGATGCCCTTCCACTGGTCCCAGTAGCTGTCGGTCGCGCCCTCGGGCAGCATGTTCGGGGCCGCGCCGGTCGGGGTGTTCCCGGGGGGCGCGTAGACGAGGTAGACCCACTTGTTCTCGGCGAAGTCGGGGTCGATGCCGACGGACTGCAGTCCGTCCTCCGAGTTCTGGTACACGGGGATCGTGTTGACGACACGGGTGGTGCCGGTCTTGGGGTCGGTGTGGCGGATCTCGCCGTTCCGAGCGGTGTGGAGGACCGACTTGTCCGGGAGGACGGCCAGGTCGAGGGGCTCGCCGACGTTCTTCGTCAGCAGGACCTTCTCGTAGTTGCTCCAGTCGAGAGCGGATGCTCCGCCCTCGGAACCGTGGTCCACTCCGTCGTGGGCCGAGGCGGGCAGGCCGAGGGCGGTGAGTCCGGAGACCGTCACCATCCCGGCGATGCCGAGTGCGAGAAGACGCCTGATGCTTCTTCTCGAGGATCGCTTACCATTCATGCGTGATGTGATTCCTTCAATGAGGTGTTCATCGCAGAGGCCGGGTCCGTCGCTGTCCGCACGACTGAGCGGATCCGGTCTCCTCCTGTCCGGCCCTGGGGCCGGTGTCTTGCACTCCTCCTCCTCTCGCGGATGCCGGTGGCGCTGCGCTGCGGGTCGTCAGTGATCCCGGGGCGGCGCCGAGGTGGGGGTCGGCGCGGGATGGTTCCCGCGCCGACCCGGGCTGGTGGGGCCGATCAGGACTCGAAGGCCGAGGGCAGGTACTCGGAGACGTTGTCCTTGGTGACGACCGGCGCGAAGAGCTGGATCTGGCGCGGGACGCCGAGCGAGCTGGTGTCGGCCATCGACTTGTTCTGCTCGACGAGGCGGGCGAGCTTGATGCCGTCCGCGGCCTGGGTCGAGGGGTAGACGACCGTGGCCTTGACGACGGAGTCGTCGGCCTCGATCGCGCGCATCACGTTGGCCGATCCGGCGCCGCCGACGAAGAGGAACTCGTCGCGTCCGGCGGTGTCGATCGCCGCGAGGACGCCGACGCCCTGGTCGTCGTCGTGGTTCCAGATGGCGTCGATCTTCGGCGCGGCCTGGAGGAGGTTGGCCGCGGCCTGCTCTCCGCCCTGGACGGTGAAGTCGGCGGCGACGCGGTTGTCCACGTCGAGTCCGCAGCCCTCGAGCGCGTCCGAGAAGCCCTGGCTGCGCTCCTGGGTCAGCGGGAGGGAGTCGATGCCGGCGATCTCGGCGACGACGGCGTCGGGGTTGTCGCCGAGCTCCTCGCAGATGTAGGTGCCGGCGCTGACGCCCATGCCGTAGTTGTCGCCGAGGATGGTCGATCGGGCGGCGAAGGGGCTGGAGAACTCGCGGTCCACGTTGATGACGGTGATGCCCGCCTCCATCGCCTGGGTGGCGACCTGCGTGAGCGCCGCTCCGTCGATCGGCAGGAGCACGATCGCGTCGACGCCGTCGTTGATGAAGGTCTCGACCTGGCTGATCTGGAGGTTGACGTCGTTGGTCCCCTCCGCGGTGCGGAGCTCCACGTCGTCGTACTTCTCGGCCTCGGCGATGGCGGCGCGGCTGACCGCACCCATCCAGCCGTGGTCGGCGGCGGGAGCGGTGAAGCCGATGACGACGTTGTCGCCGGAGGCGTCGTTGTCCGAGGCGGCCACGGCGGCGGCGGTCCCGCCGGAGGCGGCGTTGCCGGTCTCGACCGGGGCGTTCGAGATGCAGCCGGTGAGCATCAGCGCGACGGCGCCGAAGGCGACGCCGGCCGAGCCGAGTCGGGCGGTGCGGGAGAGGCGGCTGCGGGTGAAGGGGCGTGCGGGCATGGAAGTGATCTCCTTCGATCGATCCGAGGGGTCCGAGGGCACACGTGTCCTGCGGAGAGGTGACCTGAGTGGTCGGGTGGGTTGCTGTGTGTGGAGGAGCGGGGCCGGAGCCCCGGGGTCAGGACTTCCTGCCGCGGGCGGCGAACCGCTGCTGCAGCAGGACGGCGGCGACGATGATCGCGCCCTTCGCGACGGCCTGAGTCGAGGTCGACATGTTGTTCTGCGTGAACACGTTGGTCAGGGTCGTGAAGATGAGGACGCCGAACACGGTGCCGACGATGGTGCCGCGGCCGCCGGCCAGCAGCGTGCCTCCGACGACGACCGCCGCGATGGCGTCGAGCTCGTAGAGGAGGCCGTTGGTCGAGCTGCCGGCGGTGGTGCGGGCGAGCATCATGACGGCGGCGATGCCGGCGGTGAGCCCGGCGAGGCCGTAGACGTACATGGTGTGGCGGCGGACCTTGATGCCGGCGAGGCGGGCGGCCTCGGGGTTGCCGCCGACCGCGATGGTGCGGCGGCCGAAGGTGGTGCGGTTGAGCAGGATCCAGCCGGCGACGGCGACGACCACGAAGATCAGCACGAGCACCGGGATGCCGAGCACGTCGGCGCGGAAGAAGTCGAGGAACGGCGTGACCGTGACGACCTGCGTCTGGCGGTTCGAGATCAGCTCGGCGAAGCCGCGGGCGGCGACGAGCATCGCCAGCGTGGCCATGAACGCGACGACCCGGCCGTAGGCGATCAGCGCGCCGTTGATCAGGCCGCAGACGAGGCCGACGACGACCGCGGTGAGCACGATCACCAGCCAGGAGGTGTTGGCCGCGTAGTACTGGGTCGAGACCGTGCTCGCCCAGACCGTCGCGAGCCCCATCACGGAGCCGACCGAGAGGTCGATGCCGCCGGAGGTGATGACGAAGGTCATGCCGATGCTCAGCACGCCGATGACGGCGGCCAGGCGGAGGATCGTGAGCACGTTGTCGACGCTGGCGAAGCGCTCCCCCGCGGTCGCGAATCCGACGATGCAGAGGATCACCAGCGCGAGCAGCAGCCCGACGTTGCGGCCGAGGGAGCCCTGCATGAGGCGGGCGATCCCGGAGCGGGAGTCCTTCGAGGGCACGCCCCCGGAGGAGCCTCCCGTCGCGGCCGACGCGTGACGGGCGGCGTCCTCCTGCGGACCGCCGATCGACGGCGACGCGGTGTCGAGCTGTCCGCTCACGCTGCACTTCCTTCCATGACGAGATCGAGCACGCGGTGCTCGTCGATCGAATCGGCCGGGCCCTCGTGGACCACGGCGCCGTCGGAGATCACGAGCACTCGGTCGGAGAGTCCGAGGACCTCGCCGATCTCGCTGGAGACCACGAGCACGGCGGCGCCGTTGGTCGCGAGGTCCCTGATCAGGGTGTAGATCTCGGCCCGTGCGCCGACGTCGACCCCGCGGGTCGGCTCGTCGAGCAGCAGGACGCGGCAGCCGCGCACGAGCCAGCGGGCGAGGAGCGCCTTCTGCTGGTTGCCTCCGGAGAGGGTGCGGGCGTCGCGGTCGACCCCGGAGGGCCGCAGGTCGAGGGAGACCGCCTGCTCGGCCGCCGCCGCGCGCTCGGAGCGCTCGTCGAGGAAGCCGCGCTTGGCGAAGCGGTCGAAGGTCGAGAGGGTGATGTTGCGGTAGACCGGCTCGTCCAGGAGCAGGCCCTGGCTCTTGCGCTCCTCCGGGCAGAGGCCGATGCCGGCGTCGACCGCCGAGGTGACGGATCCGGCGCGCAGGCGCTTGCCCGCCACGCTGACCGTCCCGGTGCTGGCGCGGCGCGCCCCGTAGATGGTCTCGAGGATCTCGGAGCGGCCGGAGCCGACCAGCCCCGCGAGGCCGACGACCTCGCCGGCGCGGATCTCGAGGGAGACGTCCGAGAAGGAGCCCTGCAGGCCCAGCTTCTCGACCTTCAGCAGCGTCTCGGCTTCGACGTCGAGCTCCTGGCGGTCCGGGAAGACGTACTCGACGGCGCGGCCGGTCATCAGGGTGATGAGCTTCGAGGTGGGGGTGTCGGCGACCGCGAGGTTCTGCGCGACGGTGGCGCCGTCCTTGATCACGGTGATCCGGTCGCCGATGGCGCGGATCTCGTCGAGGCGGTGCGAGATGTACACGATGGCTACGCCGGAGGCGGTGAGCTGGCGCACCACGTGGAAGAGGTTCTCCACCTCCTCGGAGTCGAGCACCGCGGAGGGCTCGTCCATGATGATGACCCGCGCGTCGTGCGAGAGGGCACGGGCCATCTGCACGATCTGCTTGCCGGCGGCGGAGAGCGTGCCGACCTCGCGGTTCGGCGAGATCTCGGAGTGGCCGAGGCGCTCCATCAGCTCGCGGGTGATCCTCGTGGCCTTCGCCCGGGCGGTGAAGCCGCCGCGGGAGAGCTCGTGGCCGAGGAAGATGTTCTCGGCGACGGAGAGGCCGTCGACGACGTCGAGCTCCTGGTACATCGTCGCGATGCCCAGGGCGAGGGCCGCCGTCGGGGACGGGATCGTGACGACGTTCCCGTCGACGAGGATCTCGCCCTCGGTGGGCTGGTGGGCCCCGGCGAGGGTCTTGATGAGGGTGGACTTGCCGGCGCCGTTCTGGCCGAGGAGGCAGTGCACCTCACCGGGTCGGACATCGAGGTCGACGCCGTCGAGAGCACGGGCGCCGGGGAAGACCTTCACGATGCCGCGCATCTGCAGAAGCAGCTGCTGAGACTCGTCGGAGGTGCGGGGAAGAGGCTGTGCAGCAGTGCTGCGGGGGTCTGCGGTGACCATGCGGATGAAGCTACTTCCACTTACGTCGCGGGTCAAGCAAAAGTTCTGAACCGATTCGAAGGCGGTTCGAGTGATCGCCCAGTCGCCCCAAGGGCTTCCTGCTACCGCGTCAGGGCTGGGATCCGCGGGATTACGCGACATCTGACGGCGGCGGTTGAGACATTCCGTCCGTGATAGAGCGCTCTCCGAACCCTATGAACGCGCTCATGTCCGTGCAGCCCGGGCGCGTCGCCCCGGAGGCGGCCTCGCCGAGCGCGGTAGCGCCCGCGCCCCGACCCGTGGCAGGGTCGTACGGCCGACGAAAGGACGACGATGTCGAACGACCGAGCCCTGCGCGTCGCGATGGTGGGGACCGCCTTCATGGGCCGCACCCACTCGCACGCCTGGCGCACCGCCTCCCGCTTCTTCCCCCTCCCTCTCCGCCCCGAGCTCGCCGTGCTCGTGGGGAGCAACCCCGACTCGACCGCCGAGCGCGCCGAGCGGCTGGGCTGGAGCGAGGCCTCCACCGACTGGCGGGCCGTCATCGCCCGCGACGACATCGACCTCGTCGACATCTGCACCCCGGGCGACATCCACGCCGAGATCGCCATCGCGGCCCTCGAGGCCGGCAAGCACGTGCTGTGCGAGAAGCCCCTGGCCAACTCCGTCGAGGAGGCGGAGCGGATGGTCGCCGCGGCCGCCGCCTCCGGGAAGGTGGCGATGTGCGGCTTCAGCTACCGCCGCACCCCGGCCCTCGCCCTCGCCAAGCGCTTCATCGAGGAGGGCCGCCTCGGCGACATCCGCCACGTGCGCGCCCAGTACCTGCAGGACTGGCTGTCCGACTCCGAGGCGCCGCTGACCTGGCGCCTGCAGAAGGAGCGCGCGGGCTCGGGCGCCCTCGGCGACATCGGCGCGCACAGCATCGACACCGCCCAGTGGCTGACCGGCCGCGGCATCACCTCGGTCTCGGCGACGCTGCGCACCTTCACCACCGAGCGCCCCGTGCTCAGCGAGCAGGTCGGCCTCGGCGGCCGCGCCGGTGCCGACGCCCCGCGCGGCGCCGTGACCGTCGACGACGCCGCGGCCTTCACCGCCTCCTTCGAGGGCGGCGCCCTGGGCGTCTTCGAGGCGACCCGCGTCGCGACCGGCCGCCGCAACGCCAACCGGATCGAGGTGAACGGCGAGCTCGGCTCGATCGCGTTCGACTTCGAGCGGATGAACGAGCTCGAGTACTACGACGCCCGCGACCCCGAGGAGGCGCAGGGCTTCCGGCGCATCCAGGTCACCGAGCCGGCGCACCCGTACATGTCGGCCTGGTGGCCGACCGGGCACGGCATCGGCTACGAGCACCTCTTCACCCACCAGGTCGTCGACCTCGTCGAGGCGATCGCCGGCGGCACGGCGGTCACGCCCACGTTCGCCGACGCCCTCGACGTGCAGCGCGTCCTCGACGCGGTCGCCATCAGCGCGGGCGCGTCGTCCGTCTCCACGCCGGTCGCCCGCTGACCCGACCGTCCCCTCCCCGCGAGATGCCGCTCCGGTGCGCCTCCCCCGGCGTGTCGCGTGCCGAGGCGGCGTCTCACGGAAGGGGGCGGCGGGCGCGGGGAGTCACAGTCGGCGCCGTGCGCCGATCCTGCGCCATAATGCGCCTATGAGCAAGAAGATTGACGCTGCGCATCGCGCACTGGTAGAGGCCCTCGACAAGCACGCCCGACTCGTCTCGGACAAGGAGTCGAAGCCGCGGAAGGTCGAACGGGCCGGAGCCGAGCTCCGCGCCGCGACGAAGGCGTACGCCGCGCTCGTGTCCGCGCGCACCGGCGCCGCGAGCCCCTTCGCCGATCTGGCCGACCCCCGCCTGGACAAGCCGACCATCGCGTCGCTCCGGGCCGAGCGCGACGCGATCGCGAAGCGGATCGCCAAGCACGAGGCGTCGGCGGGCGAGGACGGCGCGCTCGCGAGCTGAGCGTCCGGCGCGGCGCGGTCAGGCGCTGAGCAGCCGTCACAGCGCGATCCGGCGGTGAGCGCGCGCCTCCTCTGCCTCCGAGTCGCCGTGTTACGCGCGGGTTCCGCGCGGGTCCGACCGCCTTCGTAAGGTGATCCCCGGGATCCGCGCAGTCGCGGCGCCGAGCGACCGGAGGCCGGTCGCAGCGCCGGCGGTGACCAGCACCGCTCGGTCGGCGCCGAGTGCCCGGATCCTCTCCACGGAAGGATCCCCACAGCCATGACCCTGCGCACCCGACTCCTCGCGACCTCCGCGATCGCCGCCTCCGCCGCCCTCCTCCTCGCCGGCTGCTCCGGCGCGGGCGGCGGCGACGACACCGTCCGCATCGGCGTGGTCGGCGCGAGCGACCCCTACTGGGCCACCTACGAGAAGGCCGCCGCCGACGCCGGGATCGACGTCGAGATCGTCGACTTCAGCGACTACAACCAGCCCAACCCGGCGCTCACCGAGGGCGAGATCGACCTCAACCAGTTCCAGCACATCGCCTACCTGGCGCAGTACAACACCTCGGCCGACGCCGACCTCGTGCCGATCGGCGCGACCGCGATCTACCCGCTCGGCCTCTACTCCTCGCAGTACGACGACGTCGCGGACATCCCCGCCGGCTCCACCGTCGCGATCCCCAACGACGAGACCAACCAGGCGCGCGCGCTGCTGGTGCTGCAGTCGGCCGGGCTCGTCGAGCTGAAGGACGGCGGCGGAGTGCTCTCGAACGTCGACGACGTCGAATCCTCCTCGAAGGTGGAGGTCACGGCACTGGAGGCCTCCCTCACCCCGACGTCGCTCCCGGACGTGGCCGCCGCGATCATCAACAACGACTTCATCGAGAACGCGGGCCTCAAGGCCTCGGACGCGATCGCCCAGGACGACCCGAGCGACCCCGCCTCCCTGCTCTACACGAACATCTTCGCCGCCCGAGCCGACGACGCCGAGAACGAGACCTACACGAAGCTCGTCTCGATCTACCAGGACAGCCAGGACGTGCTCGACGGCGTCTCGGAGCAGTCCGGCGGCACCGCGGTCTTCCTGAAGACCCCGGCCTCCGAGCTGGAGACCTCGCTCGAGTCCGCCGAGACCGACATCTCCGCCGCCTCCTGACTCCGGCACCCGCGGCACCGCGCCGGTCGGGTCCTCCGCTCGCGGAGCTCCCCACCGGCGCGGTCCCGTGCCTCCCCCGCAATAGAAAGGGCGCCCCGTGCCGCTCATCCGCATGACCGACGTGCGCAAGGTGTACCCCGGCGCAGGGCGCGGCGCCGCCCCGACCGCAGCCGTCGACGGCGTGAGCCTCGAGATCGACGCGGGCGACGTCTACGGAGTGATCGGCTACTCCGGCGCCGGCAAGAGCACGCTCGCGCGCCTCGTCAACGCCCTCGAGCCCGCGACCAGCGGCAGCATCGAGATCGACGGCCGCGAGACCGTGGGCCTGCCCGAGCGCGAGCTGCGCCGGCTGCGCCTGGGGATCGGGATGATCTTCCAGCAGTTCAACCTGTTCGGCTCGAAGACCGTGGGGCAGAACGTCGCCTACCCGCTGCAGGTCGCGGGCGTCCCGCGGGCGGAGCAGCGCGCCCGCGTCGACGAGATGCTCCGCTTCGTCGGCCTGAGCGACAAGGCGCGCAGCCACCCGGAGCAGCTCTCGGGCGGGCAGAAGCAGCGCGTCGGCATCGCCCGCGCCCTCGCCGCCTCCCCGCGCATCCTGCTGGCCGACGAGGCCACCAGCGCGCTCGACCCGGACACCACAGGCGAGGTGCTCGCCCTCCTCCGCCGCATCAACGAGGAGCTGGGCGTCACCATCGTCGTGATCACCCACGAGATGGACGTGGTCCAGCAGCTCGCGACGAAGGTCGCGGTGATGGAGTCGGGCCGCATCGTGGAGCGCGGGCCCGTCTTCGACGTGTTCTCGGCCCCGCGCGATCCGGTCACCCGCCGCTTCGTCTCCACGGTGGTCCGCTCGGTGCCCTCGCCCGCGGAGGCGGCCGTCCTGCGCGCGCGCCACCGCGGCCGGCTGGTCACGCTCTCGTTCTCGGACGACTCCGCCTCCCAGGGCGACGTCTTCGCCGAGGTCGCGGCGGCCGGCGTGCCGCTCGAGCTCGTCTACGGCGGCATCACCGACGTCCGCGGACGGGCCTTCGGCCACCTCACGGTCGCCCTCGACGCGCCGGACGGCGTCGTCGACCCCCTCCTCGCCCGCCTCGGCGGACGCGTCGCCCTCACGGAGGTGCCCCGATGAACGAGCTGATCCCGCTCCTGCCCAAGCTCGTCCAGGCGACCGGCGAGACGCTCTACATCGTCGCGCTGAGCCTCCTCTTCGGCGGGCTCGGCGGACTGCTGATCGGGCTGGGCCTCGCGCTCACCCGCGGCGGCGCCCTCTACGCGAACCGGGTGGTCCACGGACTGCTCAACGTGATCGTGAACGTGTTCCGGCCGATCCCGTTCATCATCTTCATCGCCGCGGCCCAGCCGCTGGCCCGGCTGGTGGTCGGCTCCGGCATCGGCACGGACGCCATCGTCTTCACCCTCTCTCTCGGCGCCGCCTTCGGCATCGGGCGGATCGTGGAGCAGAACCTGCTGACCGTGCAGCCCGGCGTGATCGAGGCGGCGCGGTCGGTCGGAGCGAGCCGGTTCCGGATCGTCCGCACGGTGCTGCTGCCGGAGGCGCTCGGTCCGCTGATCCTCGGCTACACGTTCGTGTTCGTCGCCGTGATCGACATGTCGGCGGTCGCCGGATACATCGGCGCCGGCGGGCTCGGCAACTTCGCGATCCAGTACGGCTACCGGCAGTTCGAGCCGGTCGTCACCTGGGCCGCGGTGCTCGTGATCATCGTGATCGTGCAGCTGGTGCAGCTGCTCGGCAACGTGCTGGCCCGGCGCGTCCTGCGCCGCTGAGGCCGCCCCCCGCACCAACGCGAGACGCCACTCCGGTTCGCGACACGCAAGGGTCGCTGTACCGGAGCGGCGTCTCGTGGAAGCCCGTCCGCAGAGGCGGGAGCCGTCAGTAGCGCGGCTTGCGCTCCGGGCGCTCGCTCGAGCGGCTCGGGCCGCTGGGGCGTGCGCCGCGGTCGGCGCCGCCGCGGCTCGGACGGCGGTCCGGCTTCAGCTCGATCAGCTGCCCGCTGATGCGGGTGTCGGCGAGGCGGTCGAGCACGTCCTGGGGCAGGTCGGCCGGCAGCTCCACGATCGAGAAGTCCGGGCGGATGTCGATGTGCCCGAAGTCGCCGCGGTTGAGGCCGCCCTCGTTCGCGAGCGCGCCCACGATCTGGCGGGGCTCGACGCGCTGGCGGCGGCCGACCTCGATCCGGTACGAGGCGAGGTTGCTGTTCGCCGGGCGCTGACGGCGCTCGGGACGCTCGCCCCGGTCGCCGCCGCGGTCGAAGCGGTCGCCGCGCTCGGGACGGTCGCCGCGGTCGGGCCGGGAGTCGCGGTCCTCGCGCTCGCGACGGGCGAAGCGGGGGTCGTCGGGCGAGAGCAGCAGCGGCTCCTCGCCCTGCGCGACGATGGCCAGCGCGGCGGCGACGTCCGACTCGACCACGTCGTGGTGCTCGACGTAGTGGCCGATGATGTCGCGGAAGCGCTGCAGGCGCTCGGTGTCGGCGAGCGCCGCGGTGATCGCGTCGTCGAAGCGCGAGAGGCGGGTGACGTTGACGTCCTCGACGCTCGGCATCCGCATCTCGGTCAGCGGCTGGCGGGTGGCCTTCTCGATGGCGGCGAGGAGGCGGCGCTCGCGCGGCGTGACGAAGCTGATCGCCGCTCCGCTGCGCCCCGCGCGACCGGTGCGGCCGATGCGGTGGACGTACGACTCGGTGTCGATCGGGATGTCGTAGTTGACGACGTGGCTGATGCGCTCGACGTCGAGGCCGCGGGCGGCGACGTCGGTCGCGACGAGGATGTCGAGCTTGCCCGACTTCAGCTGCTCGACGGTGCGCTCGCGCTGGGCCTGGGCCACGTCTCCGCTGATCGCCGCCGCGGTGTAGCCGCGGGCGCGCAGCTTCTCGGCCAGCGTCTCCGTCTCGCTCTTCGTGCGGACGAACACGATCATGCCCTCGAAGTTCTCGACCTCGAGGATGCGGGTGAGGGCGTCGACCTTCTGCGGGTACGACACCATCAGGTAGCGCTGGGTGGTGTTGACGGAGGTCGTGGTCTTGTTCTTGACCGTGATCTCCTCCGGCTCCTTCAGGTACTTGCCGGAGATGCGGCGGATCTGCGCGGGCATCGTCGCCGAGAACAGCGCGATCTGCTTCTCGACGGGGGTGTCGGCGAGGATCGTCTCGACGTCCTCCGCGAAGCCCATCTTGAGCATCTCGTCGGCCTCGTCGAGAACCAGGAACTTCAGCTGCGAGAGGTCGAGGGTGCCCTTCTCGAGGTGGTCCATGATGCGGCCGGGCGTGCCGACGACGACGTGGACGCCGCGGCGGAGCGCGGAGAGCTGGGTGCCGTAGCCCTGGCCGCCGTAGACGGGGAGGACGTGGACGCCGCGGAGGCCGGACGCGTAGCGCTCGAACGCCTCGCACACCTGCAGCGCGAGCTCGCGGGTCGGGGCCAGCACGAGGGCCTGCGGCGTCTTCTGCGAGACGTCGAGGCGCGAGAGGATCGGCAGCGCGAACGCCGCGGTCTTGCCGGTGCCGGTCTGGGCGACGCCGAGGACGTCGCGGCCGGAGAGGAGGGACGGGATCGTCGCGGCCTGGATGGCCGAGGGCGTCTCGTAGCCGACCTCCTTGAGGGCCTTGAGGACCGGGTCGGAGAGACCGAGGTCGGAGAAGGTGAGCGTGGGGGCGCTCTCGGAAGCGGTGTCGGCTTCGGGGGCGGAATCGGGGGTATCGGTGGACGCCATGGTGCAACGGTAGTGCTCCGGCGGCGCCGCCGTCCGAGGGAACTCCGAACGCTCGGGCGATCCCGACCCTCCGGAGGCGCCTCGAGCGCCCGTCACGGGGTGAAGTCGAGCAGCACCTTGCTCGAGCGCGAGGCGTCGCGGGCGAGCTCGAAGGCCTCGATCGCGCGCTCCAGCGGCACCACCTGCGTGACCACCGGCGCCACCGCGAGGCTCCCGTCGGCGAGCGCCGCCAGCACCTCGTCGATCTCGTCGACGAAGCGGAAGGAGCCGATCAGGCGCAGCTCCCGCGTGATCGCGAGCGAGATCAGGGCCGGCTGCTCGCCCGAGGGGAGGAGTCCCACCATCACGACGGTGCCGCCGCGGGCGGCGCCCCGGACGGCCGAGCCGAGGCCGCGCGGGCTGCCCGAGGACTCGAAGACGACGTCGGCCGCGACCTCGGCGATCGCGTCGGCGTCGGTCGCGCGGATCGTCCGGGTCGCGCCGACCGCCCGGGCGATCGCGAGGGGCTCCTCGGCCAGGTCGACGGCGACGATCTCGGCCGCCCCCGCCCGCTTCAGCACGGCGACGATCAGCGCCCCGATCGGGCCGCTGCCGATCACCAGCGTGCGCCGTCCCGCCACCTCCCCCGCGCGCGAGACCGCGTGCCAGGCGACGCTCGCAGGCTCCGCGAGCGCCGCCTCCCGGAGCCCGAGGCCGGCGGGCAGCTCGCGGAGCATGCGCACCGGCAGCACCGCGTGGCGGGCGAACGCGCCCTGGGTGTGCGGCATCCGCGCGGCGCTGCCCAGGTAGGTGCCCTCGGTCGCGAGGTTCGGGCGCCCGTCGGGCCACTCGCCGCGCGCGGTCGCGGGGTGCACGGCGACGGCCGCGCCGTCCGGGGGTCCGGAGCCGTCCACCGCTACCTCGACGACCGTGCCGACCACCTCGTGGCCGAGCGTCAGCGGCTCGCGGAGAATCGACTCGCCCGCGGCGCCGTGCCTCCAGTAGTGCAGATCGGAGCCGCAGATCCCGCCGTACGCGACGGCGACGAGGGCCTCGCCGGGGCCGCGCGGCGCGAGCGGCGCCTCCTCGACGCGGAGGTCGCCGGCGGCGTGGACGACGACGCGGGTGGTGGAGGCGGGGACGAGCGCGGTCATTCGGGTTCCGTTCGTGGGTCGAGGGGTGGCTCAGACGACGACGGTCATGCCGCCGTCGATGAAGACGACCTGCCCGTTGACGTAGTCCGAGCCGTCGGAGGCGAGCCAGACGGCGGGGCCGATCAGGTCCTCGACGCGGCCCCAGCGCGCGGCGGGCGTGCGCCCGAGGATCCAGCTGTTGAACTCCTCGTCGTCGACGAGGCCCTGCGTCATCTCGGTGTGGATGTACCCCGGAGCGATCGCGTTGACCTGGATGCCGTGCTGCGCCCACTCCGCCGTCATCGCGCGGGTGAGGTTGCGGATCCCGCCCTTCGAGGCGGTGTAGGGCGCGATCGTCGGCCGCGCGAGATCGGCCTGCACCGAGGCGACGTTGACGATCTTCCCGGCGCCGCGCGGGATCATCCGCTTCGCCGCCGCCCGGCCGACCACGAAGGCGCTGGTGAGGTTCGTGCGCAGCACCCGCTCCCAGTCGGCGACCTCGAGCTCGAGCAGGGGCACGCGGTGCTGGACGCCGGCGTTGTTGACCAGGATGCGCAACGGACCCACCGCCTCCTCGATCCAGGCGACGCCCGCCTCGGCGGCCGCGTCGTCGGTGACGTCGGCGGGGAGCGCTCGCGCGCGGAGGCCGGGCGGAGACGTCCCGCTGTGCGCCGAGACGCCGGCGAGGGGCGGCGTCTCGGCGAGGGGCGGTGTCTCGGCACTGACGGGCAGCGGGAAGCCGGCGCCTCACCGCCGCCGGGCGCGTGAGCGCGGCAGCTCGGCGGAGAGGCGCCGCGCGAGAGCAGCCTCCGCGCGTCGGCGCAAGGGCCCCCGCTCCGGGCGTCCCCGACCTAGCGTCGGAGGAACGGCATCATCGAGCGAAGGAGCACGACATGGCATCAGGAGTCGCAACGGTCTGGGTCCCCGTCACGGACATGGAGCGGGCGGTCGCGTTCTACCGCGACACGCTCGGCCTCGAGGTCAAGGACACCTCCGACGACTGGTCGGAGCTGGACGCCGGCGGGCTGATGATCGGCCTGAACGCCCGCGAGTCGGCCACGGTCGCGGAGCAGGGCGGGGCGGTCATCTCGTTCCAGCCCGAGGGCTCGATCGAGGACGAGCTGGAGCGCCTCACGGCGCGGGGCGCGTCGATCGAGGGTGAGATCAGCGACCACGAGTGGGGCCGCATCCTCCCCTTCAAGGACTCGGAGGGCAACGACCTCCAGTTCTACTCGCCGCCGCAGGGCTGAGCGGAGCGCCGCCGTCGAGGCGGCCGCGACGAGCGGCGGGCGGGCCGGAGCCGGAGGGCTGCGGTCCGCCCGCCTCTGTGCGTCGCGCGGGCGGTCCTTCCCCGCGCAGGTGCGTCGCCCGGCCGGTCCGGTCCTCGAATCGTCTCTCCGCCGCACGTGAGGCCCTCCTTCCAGCCAGCCTCCGCACCTGAGGTCCTAGGATCAGCTGTCCGCCGCATCTGCGGACTCCAGATCCGGAGGTCCCCGTGCGTCGTCACCTGCTCCCCCTCGTTCCGGCCGCTGCCGCGCTCCTCCTGCTCGCCGGCTGCTCCGCTCCGTCGACCCCCGCCGGCGATGCGGCCACCGGCGGCGCGACGTCCTCGGCCGGCGGCTCCCTCACGGTCTTCGCCGCCGCCTCGCTGAAGGGCGCGTTCACCGAGCTCGCCACGGGGTTCGAGGCCGCCGAGCCCGGAGCCGAGGTCGAGCTCTCCTTCGCCGGCTCCTCCGACCTCGCGACGCAGATCGTCAACGGCGCCCCGGCCGACGTCTTCGCCTCCGCCGACGAGCGCACGATGTCCACCGTCGCCGAGGCCGGGCTCGTCGACGGGGACCCGGTCGACATCGCCACGAACACGCTCGAGATCGCCGTGCCCCCCGGCAACCCGGCGCAGGTCGCCTCGCTCGCCGACCTCGCCCGGCCCGGGACCGCCACCGTCGTCTGCGCGCCGCAGGTGCCGTGCGGAGCAGCTGCCGCCGCGGTCGAGCAGGCCGCCGGGGTCGACATCGCCCCGGTGAGCGAGGAGTCGTCGGTCACCGACGTGCTCGGCAAGGTGTCCTCGGGCGAAGCGGACGCCGGGCTCGTCTACGCGACCGACGTCCGCGGGGCCGCGGGCTCGGTCACCGGCATCCCCTTCGCCGAGGCCTCGGAGGCGGTGAACACGTACCCGATCGCGGCGCTGACCGGAGCGGGCGACCCGGCCACGGCGGCGGCCTTCGTCGCGTACGTCGCCTCCGACGCCGGGCGCGCGGTGCTCGCGGCGGCCGGGTTCGGAGCGCCGTGAGAGGCCACGGGATACCCGGGTTGGGAGCACCCTGAGGGGCGTCTCGGCGTCGGAGGAGGGTCGGCGGACGGCCGGTGCGGGGTCGCAGGACGGCCAGCAGGACGGCCGGGGAGCCGCGGGTCGGTCATAGGAGGGTCGTAGGACGGTCATCGGAGGCGCAGAGCCCCGGCCGCAAGGGTTGCTCGCGACGGACACCACGACCGACGAGGAGCACGACCATGACCCGCATCCCGGAGCCCCGCAGCACGCCCGACGGACCGGCCTACGAGGGCCGCCGGCTCGACCGCCCCGAGGAGGAGGTGGTCGACCAGGGCCTCCCGTTCGACGTGGGGACCCTCTTCTCGCGGCGCGGCGTGCTGACGCTGGTCGGCGCGGGGGCGGCGACCCTCGGGCTCGCAGCATGCGCCACCGGAGGATCGGGATCCGCCTCCTCCGCCGCCGCGACCGCCACCGCGACTCCCACCGCGACCGCCACGGCCGGGGCCGGCACCGCGGTCGCCGGCGAGATCCCCGACGAGACGGCCGGCCCCTACCCGGGCGACGGCTCGAACGGGGTCGACGTCCTCGAGCGCTCCGGGATCGTCCGCAGCGACCTGCGGACCAGCATCGGCGGCGGCGCGACGGCCGACGGGGTCCCCCTGACACTCACTCTGACGATCCTCGACGCGGCGAACGGGGACGTGCCGTTCGCCGGAGCCGCCGTGTACGTCTGGCACTGCGACGCGCACGGGGACTACTCGATGTACTCCAGCGGCGTCGAGGACGAGACGTACCTCCGCGGCGTGCAGGTCGCCGACGCGTCGGGCGTCGTCTCCTTCGCCACGATCGTCCCGGCCTGCTACTCCGGCCGCTGGCCGCACATCCACTTCGAGGTGTACCCGGGAGCGGACTCGATCACCGACGCGTCGAACGCGATCGCGACCTCGCAGGTCGCCCTCCAGGAGGAGGCGTGCACCGCGGTCTACGCCCTCGACGCGTACGCGGGCTCGGCCGCGAACCTCGCCCGGGTCGGCCTGGACACCGACTCCGTCTTCGGCGACGACGGCGGAGCCCTGCAGCTCGCGACGATGACCGGCAGCCCGGCGTCCGGCTACTCCGCGGCACTCACGGCGAGCGTCGACACCCGCACCGCGCCGACCGCGGGCGCCGCACCTCGCAGCCGCTGAACCCCCGTCCTCCTCCGCGGGACGCCGCCCCGGTCCGCGACACGCCGACGGCGGCGTACCGGAGCGGCCTCTCGCGAGAGGGGAACGGGCGTCAGCGCAGGAGGCGGCGGGCGACGGCCACGGCGCCGAGGGCGGCGAGGACCCAGGGACCGCCGACGAGCAGCGGGTCGAGGATCTGGTGGCGCACGTCGGTCCGGCCGCGGCGCGAGGCGATCGGGTGCGCGTGCACCTCGGCGAGCACACCGGTCTCGGTGATCGGATCGTCCGGCCGGGTCGTGAGCAGCGAGCGGAGGTGCGCCCCGGTCGACTCCACCCGGTCGCCCAGCACGAGCAGCAGCCAGTGCGCGTGGCGGCCCTCGCTGAACCGGTCGTAGGCGTAGCGGCGGATCGCGCCCGAGATCCCGTGGAGGGGCTGCGCCGTGCCGAAGACGGCGGGCAGCTCGAGGTGCTCGATGCTCTTCTCGCGACGGCCGTGCGTCCGCATCCTCTCCGGGCGCTCCCAGTGCGCGCCCGACACGAGGTCGCTGCGCTCGCGGGGGAACGCGGGCCGGTCGGCGGGATCGAGGTCGGCGCCCCAGCCCGGGATGCGGGCGCGCAGCTCCTCGGCGGTCGGCACGCGGACGGGGCGGTCGGCGGTGTACGGCACGGGATCCTCCTACGGGACGACGACGGTCTTGATGCAGCCGTCGAGCTTGGACGAGAACAGGTGGTACCCCTCGGCGATGTGCTCGAGCGGGATGCGGTGCGTGATCAGGTCGCTGGGCGTGATGTGCCCGGCCCGGATGTGCTCGAACAGGCGCGGCCACTGCCGGGTGACGGGGGCCTGGTTCATCCGCAGCGTGAGGCCCTTGTTGACGGCGTCGCCGAACTTGACGGCGCTCGCGAGCGGACCGTAGGCGCCCATCACCGAGACGGTGCCGCCCTTGCGGACGCCGTCGATCGCCCAGTTGAGCGCGATCGGCGAGCCGCCCTGCAGCTTGAGCTTGGCGCCGGTGACGTGCTGGAGGAGGTTCCCGTCGGCCTCCGCGCCGACCGCGTCGATCACGACGTCGGCGCCGAGCCCGCCGGTGGTCTTCTTGAGGGTGACGACGAGGTCGTCCTCCTCGGTGTAGTCGATGGTCTCGGCGAAGGCGAAGTCGCGGGCCTTGGCGAGGCGGTAGTCGATCTGGTCGACGACGATGACGCGGCCGGCGCCCATCAGCCAGGCGGAGCGCGCGGCGGCCAGGCCGACCGGTCCGGCTCCGAGCACCACGACCGTGTCGCCCTCGACGATGTCGCCGAGCTGCGCGCCGAAGTAGCCGGTCGAGAAGGCGTCGGTGAGCATCAGGGCGTCCTCGTGCGGCAGCCACTCGGGGATCCTCGTCGGGCCCACGTCGGCGAACGGGACGCGCACGTACTCCGCCTGCCCGCCGTCGTAGCCGCCTGCCGAGTGCGAGTAGCCGTAGATGCCGCCGATCGCGGTGGCGTTCGGATTCACGTTGTGGCAGTTGGAGTAGAGGCCGCGGGAGCAGAACCAGCAGGAGCCGCAGTAGATGGTGAAGGGGACCATCACCGTGTCGCCGACGCTGAGGTTCTCCACCGACGAGCCGACCTCGTCGACCACGCCGATGAACTCGTGGCCGAAGGTGTGGCCGATCCGGGTGTCCGGGAGCAGCCCGTGGTAGAGGTGCAGATCGGATCCGCAGATCGCCGCCATCGTCACCCGGACGATCGCGTCGTTCGGGTGCTCGATCCTCGGCCGGTCCTTCTCCTCCACGCGGACCTTGTAGGGGCCCCGGTAGACCATCGCGCGCATGCCGCCTCCTGTGTCGTCGTCCCTTCAGCGTGCGTCGTGCTCCCGCCGGTCCTCCAGGGGGTTGCGCGCGCGGCCCGGGATCCCCAGCGCCCGTTCCTCCGCGTTCCTCTCCTCCCTCTCCACAAGATGCCGTGCGGGTAAGCGGCGCGCCGGAGGAGGCGCACCGCGGCGGCGCCTCGTGGAGAGGAGAGGGACACGGCACAGGCTCAGCCGCGGACGTAGGATCGACTCCATGCCGCAGATACGGATCAGGGACGCCGCCGCCGCGCTCGGCGTGAGCGACGACACGCTGCGGCGCTGGATCGAGAACGGGACGCTCGAGAGCGCGAAGGACGCGTCCGGGAGACGCGTCGTCGACGGCCTCGAGGTCGCCCGGCTCGCCCGCGCGAACGCCGTGCTGCCGGAGGATCCGTCCCCGGTCGCGCGCTCGGCCCGCAACCGCTTCGTCGGGATCGTCACCGGCATCGTGATGGACACCGTGATGGCGCAGGTCGAGCTGCAGTGCGGTCCGCACCGCGTGGTCTCGCTGATGAGCAGCGAGGCGGTCCGCGAGCTCGGGCTCGAGCCCGGGTCTCCCGCGGTGGCGGTGGTCAAGGCGACCACGGTCATCGTCGAGACGCCGCTCGCCCGCGGCTGATGCGCACCGGGTCCGGCCTGCCGCGCTGGGTCGTGGCCGTCGCCGCGCTCGGCGCCCTGCTGGTGCTGCTCCCGCTCGCCGCGATCCTCGCCCGCGTCGACTGGCCGCAGTTCCTGCCGCTGATCACCTCCGACTCCTCCGTCGCCGCGCTCCTGCTGAGCCTGCGCACCTCCGCCGTCGCGACCCTGCTGTGCCTGCTGCTCGGCACCCCGATGGCCCTCGTGCTCGCCCGCACGGCCTTCCCCGGCCAGCGCCTGCTCCGCTCGCTGGTGCTGCTGCCGCTGGTGCTCCCGCCGGTGGTCGGCGGGCTGGCGCTGCTCTTCACCTTCGGGCGGATGGGCCTGCTCGGCGGCGCGCTGGAGGCCCTCGGCGTCCGCATCGCGTTCTCGACCACCGCCGTCGTGATCGCGCAGACCTTCGTGGCCCTGCCGTTCCTGGTGCTGACGCTCGAGGGCGCGCTGCGCAGCGCCGGCGCGCGGTACGAGTCGGTCGCCGCGACGCTCGGCGCCTCCCCCGGTACGGTGCTCCGGCGGATCACGCTGCCGCTGATCCTGCCGGGCCTCGCCTCGGGCGCGATCCTCTCGTTCGCGCGGGCGCTCGGCGAGTTCGGAGCGACGCTGACCTTCGCTGGCAGCCTCGAGGGCACGACGCGCACCCTCCCGCTCGAGATCTACCTGCAGCGCGAGAGCGATCCGGACGCGGCGGTCGCCCTCGCGCTGGTGCTCGTGGTGGTCGCGGTGCTCGTGATCGGTCTCGCGCACGGCCGCTCCGCCCGGGGGGTGCCGCGGTGAGCCTGCTGCTGGAGGCGCGGCTCGCGGCGCGCGGGATCGACGTGCGGATCGACGTGGCCGAGGGCGAGACGATCGCGCTGCTCGGGCCCAACGGCGCGGGGAAGTCGACCGTGCTCGAGCTGATCGCCGGCCTCGTCCGCGCCGACTCCGGGCGGGCAACCGCCGGCGGCGCGCTGCTCTTCGACGACCGCCGCTGGACTCCTCCGCACCGCCGCCCCGTCGCCCTGCTGGCGCAGGACCCGCTGCTGTTCCCGCACCTCAGCGTGCGCGAGAACGCGGCGTTCGGTCCGCGCAGCGCCGGCGCCGGACGGGCGCGGTCCCTCGAGCGGGCCGAGCGCGAGCTGGCCGCCGCGGGCGTGGCCGACCTGGCCGACCGGCGCCCGGGGAGTCTCTCCGGCGGCCAGGCTCAGCGGGTCGCCCTCGCCCGGGCCCTCGCGACCGACCCGCGCCTCCTGCTGCTCGACGAGCCGCTGGCCGCGGTCGACGCCCGGACCGCCCCGGTCCTCCGCCGGATGCTCCGCGAGGTGCTCGCCGACCGCTCGGCGATCGTGGTCACCCACGACGTGCTCGACGCCTGGACCCTCGCCGACCGGGTTCTGGTGCTGCACGGCGGCCGTGTGGTGGAGGAGGGGCCGACCGCCCGGGTCCTCACGCGCCCGCGCACCGCGTTCACCGCCGAGCTCGCCGGGCTCGAGCTGCTCGACGGCGTCCGCACCGCGACGGGTCTGCGCACCGCCGGCGGGCACGAGCTGTCCGGAGTCGCGGCCGAGCCGGTCGCGGTCGGTGCCGCGGTGCTCGCCGCGGTCCGTCCCTCCGCCGTCTCCGTCGGAGGGGGAGGCCTCCGCGCCGTGATCACCGATGTGGAGCAGCGGGGAGACGCGGTGCGGGTGCGCAGCGTGCTCCTGACCGCCGACGTCCCGGCGGCCGACGCGGCACGCCTCGACCTCGCGCCCGGCCGCGAGGCAGGCTTCACCGTCGCTCCGGAGGATCTGCTGGTCTACCCGGCGTGAGGGGCGGGCACGAGGAGACGGCTCGCCACCCTGGGCGTGGGAGGGCGAGCGCCCGCCCCGCTACTCCGCCCCGCCGTCGTCCCCGCCGGGCGCCGCGCCGGACAGCGGGAGCCGCGCCCTCACCCGCGCCCCCGCCAGCACGGGCGAGTCCGAGAGCTCCAACGAGCCCCCGTAGACCGCGAGCTGCCGCTCCAGCCGCGCCAGGCCCGAGCGCGTCGACCCCTCGACGAGTCCGCGGCCGTCGTCGTCGAGGGTGAGCACCGCGACGCCCGCCTCCTCGTCGCCGCGCACCCGCAGCGAGGAGGCGCCGCCGTGCTTCAGCGCGTTGGTGACCGCCTCCTCCAGGAACCGGACCAGGAGCATCCGCTGGTCGAGCGGCGCCTCGGCGCCCTCGGCGGCGAGCGCCGGGATGCGGCCGAGGTCGAGGTCGACGGCGATCTCGGGAGGGAGTCGCGCGACGAGGTCGCGGACGGCGGGGACCAGGCCGTGGTCGATCTCGACCGGGTAGAGGGCGTGGCCGACCGCGCGCACCTCGTCCTCGCGGAGCCGGTCGAGCCGGGCGGCGATGGCGAGCAGCCGCTCCGAGGCCGCCTCGTCGGATGCGCTCGCGACCGCGTGCAGCTCGGCGGTCACAGCACCACGAGTCCGTTCTGGAGGCCGCCGTGCAGGCTCTGCGCGACGTCGCGCCGCACCCGCAGCTCCTCCCGCTGCAGGGCCTGCACCGCCTCGAGCGCCTGCACGGAGGCGCGGGCGTGCTCCCGCTCCTTCTCGCGCACGCGCCGTGCCGCGCGCACGAGCAGGTAGCCGTAGGCGGTGATCAGCGCGATCACCGTGGATCCGACGACCAGCTCGACCGCGAGAGCGGGGAGTGCCGAGAGCGGGTAGACGCCGGTCAGCACCTGGAGGCAGCAGCGGACGAGTCCCATCCTAACGGCGATGACCGCCGTCCGGGCCACGCGGGCGCCGCCGGTCGAGCGCTCGGGGCGCAGCACCGCGACCAGGGCGATCGCGAGCCCGATCGTCGACACGTTGACCAGGACGCGCGTCGTCACGTCGAGCAGCGGCCCCGGATCGACGCTCCGCAGCGTCCGCGACAGCATCTCGAGCGCGAAGACGGCCTGGAGCGCGGCCAGCAGCGAGAGGACGCCGCCGAGGAGGGCCATCGCTCCGAGGACGATGCGGTTGTCCTCGCGCGTGTCGCTCGGGCCGGCGCTCATCCGGTGTGCTCGAGGAAGAGGAGCGTCGCGTCGACCCGCGGGTTGCGCTCGCCGTCCGACCGCACGCCGAGGCCCGCGTAGACGGCGTTGACGTGGTTGTCGACCGAGCGGACCGCGATGCCGAGGCGCTCGCCGATCGCGGCGTTGGTCAGCCCCGATGCGAGACCCGAGAGCACCTCGTACTGGCGCGGGCTCAGCGCGGCGACCGGGGAGTCGCGGCGGGCCGCGCGGGCGGCGACCAGCGCCGGATCGAGCACGGTGCGGCCGTCCGCCGTCGCGCGGACGGAGGCGAGCAGCGCGGGGGCGGAGAGGGAGGAGGTCTTCGAGAGGTAGCTCCAGCCGCGGGCCTCGGCGCGGTCGAGGCGGAGGAAGCGGTGCATCGCGTCGACGGCCGAGAGCAGGACGATGCCCAGCCCCGGCGCGGTGGACCGCAGCCGGCGCCCGAGCTCGATGCCGTCCCCGTCGCCGAGCTCGATGTCGAGGATCGCCACGTCGAGCTCCGCGGGCCGCAGCACTGACCGCGCCTCCGTGGCGGATCCGGCCTCCACGACGCTCCGCACGCCCGGCACCGCGCGCAGCAGCGACGACAGCATGTGCCGGTAGAGGGGCTGGTCGTCGACGACGGCCAGCCTGAGCTCCGGAACGGCCCCCACGGATGTCATCCGCCGATCTTCACCCATGCTCCGGAGGTCGAGGCGTCCCTCGACCAGGGGTCGTCGCGCGGAGATCCGCGTCAGCTCGGGGCGGCGGCGGGCGCCTGCCCCGTGAGCGGGGGGATCAGGAGTGACGGGGCGGGGTCGATGAGGCGGGTGCGGAGGGGCGTGGGGTGGGCTCCGGGAAGGGCGGTGAGGAGCAGAGCCGCACGCCGCTCCGGTTCGCCCGCCGCGCCGCGTCGGAGTGCCCACCGCGCCGCTCAAGACAGCCGGACGCCCGTCAGGGCGAGGCCCGCGGCGGCCGCCGCGACGGCGAGCGCAGCCGTGCCGACGCCGTACCCCAGGCCGGCCCGGCGAGCGTCGCGACCGGCACGACGCCCAACGGGGGAAGTGCGGCGCCGATCGCGGCGCGGGCAGCCGTGCCGACGGCTCCGCCCGCCGCGACGAGGAGGATCGCGGAGGGGCGCAGGTGGAGGGGTCGCGTCACTCCGCGAGGTCCCAGGGCGCCGGGCGCGACGGGTCGCGGTCGGCGCGCGGGACGACGAGCACGGGGCGGTGCTGACGGTGCGCGAGGTGGGCGGCGACGCTCCCGCTGAGGAACTCGGCGATGCTCGCGAGCACGCCCGCGTCGCGGGTGCCGACCACGATCATCCGCGCGTCGACCTCCTCGGCGACCTCGGCGAGCGCCAGGGCGGGCTCGCCCTGCGCCGCGCGCAGCGACCACTGCACGGTGCTGCCGTCCAGCTCGTGCTCGACCGTCTCGCGGAGCCCGGGCGGGAGGGACGGGCCCTCGCCGCGGTCGGCCGCGGCGCCGACGAAGCCGAGCGGGATGCCGCCGGTCATCGGATCGACGTACTCGCCGACGAGGTACGGATCGGCCGAGACCGACACGAGCAGCAGGGCGGCTCCGGCGTCGGCGGCGACGCGGGCGGCGGTGCGCAGGACCTCGGGTCGCTGGCCGTCGACGATGCCGACGAGGACGGGCCCGGTGGGGGTGGGTGCGGTCATGAGGAGCTCCTTCCCGGTTGCGCCCCATCCTGGCACCGCACGGGCGCGAGCGGTCGGAGCATCCGTGCCGGATCCGTCGTGATCGTTCCGTTATGCGCGGGCCTCGGGCTAGAGTGGCTCGTCGCCGGATCCCCACCGGCCCCCGACCCCCCGTCACCACCGTCATCCGAGGAGAACGCACGCGTGTCGAAGCCAGGCATTCCCACCCCTGAGGAGAGTGCCGGCACCCCGACCACTGCACCCCCGACCCGGCGCGAGGCCCGCGAGGCCGAGCGCCGTGCGGCCCGGGCCGAGGCGGAGACGGGCGCGGCGACCGCCGGTGCCGCGGTCGAGGGCAGCGGATCGGACAACTCGCCCGCTTCCGCAGGCGCTGGCGACTCCGCGGACTTCATCGTCGACGCCGCATCGGCCGTGGCGCCCGCTCCGACCGTGTCGGTCGAGGTCCCCGCCGTCGCCTCCCCCGCCTCCCGGTCGATCCCGGCCTCTCCGCGTCGCGCGTCCGCCTCCCGCCCCGTCGCTCCCCGCGTCGCCGAATCCGCCCGGGCCCGTGGCCTCAGCCGCCGCGCCCTGGCCTTCGGGACGTTCTCGGTGGTCGGCGGCCTCTTCGCCACGGCCGCGATCCCCGCGTACGGCGCCCGCAGCTCCTCCGCCACCGCGACCGGCCGCGCCGCCGCGAACCGGGTCGGCCTCCAGAACCTCACCGTCTCCTCCGACGCCGCCGGCCAGACCGCCGTCCGCGACGCCTTCGCCGCACCGACCCAGGCGCAGCTCGACGAGGCCAGCCGCCAGGCGGCCGTGCTCTCCGGATCGAACGGCGGAGAGTTCTCGACCGTGCAGACCCGCGCGGTCGGCGACGACTACCCGTGGCCCTACGAGACCATCGACGACGACGGCGGCGGACTCTCGCCCCTCGGCTACTACTACCGCGAGTGCGTCGACTTCGTGGCCTGGCGCCTCAACCGCGACGCCGGCCGCACCTCCGCGCCGTGGAAGTACACGTGGGGGAACATCACCCCGCTCGGCGGCAGCGCCTACGAGTGGCCGGACAACTGGGCCGCGAAGGGCTGGGCGACCAGCAGCGTCCCGATCGTCGGCTGCGTCGCTTGGTGGACCTACAACCACGTCTCGTACGTGCAGAAGGTCAACGACGACGGCACCGTGCTCCTCGAGGAGTACAACTACGGCGGCAAGCACAGCTACGTCACCCGCACCTTCCCCACCGCGCAGGTCCCGCTCTTCCTGTACCCGCCGGTCCTGTAGGGGGCCTGTTCCCGTCGCGCCTCGGCGGGCGGAGCGTCGCAGTCCCGCTCCCGGCGCGCGTCAGCCGAGCGCGGCGAGGAGGATCGCGAAGGCGGGCGTCGTCGGATCGACGAGCGCCATGTGGTCGGCGTCGGCGAGCTCGTGCAGCTGCACGGCGGGGTGCCGGTCGGCGTATCGGCGGCTGTAGGCGTCGGGGACGTCCTCGTCGAGTACGCCGTGGATCAGCGTGGTCGGCTGCGGCGGCGCGGGCAGCTGCGCGGGGTCGGCGCCCGGGAGCAGCGCGAGGTCGCCGCCGAGGAGCTCCCCCACGGCGTCGTCGCTGAGGCGGTCGGCGGAGGCGGCGGCCAGGTCGAGCACGCCCGCCAGTGCCACCACAGCGGCGACGTGCGGCGACGGACGGGCGGCCTGCGACCAGACGGCGAGGTGGCCGCCGGCAGAGTGGCCGACGAGGGCGACCGGTCCGGCGCCGGGCAGCAGTGCCGGGAGCGCCGCGAGCACGGCCAGGACGTCGTCGCCGGTGCCCGGCCAGCCGCCTCCCGGGTCGCCCGTGCGCCGGTACTCGGGGAGGAGCACATCGTGCCCGCGGTCGGCCAGTGCCGCCGCGAGCGGCCGGGCGTGCCGCCGGTCCCACCGCGCCCGCCAGAACCCGCCGTGCACGAGCACGACCGGCCGGCGCGCCTCGCCGGGCGCCCCGCGGAAGACGTCCGCGATCTGCTCCGGAGCCTCCCCGTACCGGCGCACCTCGTCCGGCTCGCGCCCCTCCGACTGCTGCATCCCCCCAGTACCTCCCCGCGAGACGCCACGTCGGTGCGCCCGGCACGGCGTGTCGCGTACCGGAACGGCATCCCGCGGAGAGGGAGGGGACCGCGTCAGGACTCGAACCAGCCCCGGGGGTGGTGGTCGGCCGTGAGGGGCGTGCGCGGCCGGGTCGGGCGGGCCCAGCGGACGGCGTTCGCCAGCACGCGCCGGATGTCCGGGTGGTGGTAGACGGGGTAGTCCTGGTCGCCGGGCGAGAAGTAGAAGACCCTCCCGAGGCCGCGGGTGTAGGTCACGCCGGAGCGGAACACCTCGCCGCCGGTGAACGTCGACAGGAACACCGTCTCCTCCGGCACCGGGATGTCGAAGTACTCGCCGTACATCTCCTGCTCGGGGATGATCAGCGGGCTGGGCACGCCCTCGGCGATCGGATGCGTGGGTGCGATCGTCCAGACGAGCTCGCGGTCGCGGTCGTTGCGCCACTTCAGCGAGCAGGTCGTGCCCATGAGCGCCTTGAAGATCGACGAGTAGTGGCCCGAGTGCAGGACCAGGATCCCCATCCCCTCCTGCACGTGCCGCAGGACCCGCTGGACGACCTCCTCCGACACCTCCTCGTGCGCGATGTGCCCCCACCACAGCAGCACGTCCGTCGTCGCGAGCGCCTCCTCGGTGAGCCCGTGCTCGGGCTCGGGGAGCGTCGCGGTGCGCACCGAGACGGCGTCGCCGAGCGACTCCGCGAGTCCGTCCGCGATGACGCGGTGGATGCCGTCCGGGTAGTGGCGCAGCACGGTCTCGTCGCCGCGGGTCTCGTGGCGGAACTCGTTCCAGACGAGGACCTCGATCGGGGCGCTCATGCGACCGCCACCTCCTGCTTCTCGGCGGCGGAGCGGTAGATCGCGTCGACCACCCGGCTGCGGTGCAGCGCGTACTCGCCGTAGTGGCCGGAGTAGCGGGGGCCGCCCGCGGGCGCGTCGGCTCCCGAGGCGATGGCCTCCAGGAACTCGGCGATGACCGAGCGGTGGTGTCCGGCGGGGACCTTCACGTCGGGGTGCGAGACGGTCGGCGCTCCGGCGACCTCGGAGTAGAGCGTCAGAGTCCCCTCCGTGGCGTAGTCGGCGATGTGGAGGCGCGCGCCCCCGGCCGAGCCGAGCAGCTCGACCTCGATGTCCTCGTCGACCTTCGAGTAGCTCGCCCAGGAGGCGTCGAGCTGGAGCGAGCGGCCGTTGACGAGGCGCAGCAGGGCGCTCGAGAAGTCCTCCACCTCGAACGCGTGCGTGCCGGTGGCGGCGACGCCGTGCGGGCGCCCTCCGCGGCCGGAGCGGCCGATCTCGCCGTACGCGACCGCCGAGACGCTGGTCACGCGCGGCTCGTCGAGCAGGTGCAGCGCGATGTCGAGCACGTGGGAGCCGAGGTCGATGAGCGGGCCACCGCCGGCGAGCTCCTTGCTGGTGAACCAGGAGCCGATGCCGGGGATGCCGGTGCGCCGCTGCCAGCTCGCGCGGGCGTGGTAGACGTCGCCGAGCGGCGCGTCGTCGAGGTAGTCGCGGAGGAAGGCGACGTCGGCGCGGCGGCGGTGGTTGTACGCGATCTCGAGCACCCGGTCGTTCGTGCGGGCGGCCTCGACCATCTCGGCCGCCAGCTCGGCGGTGGTGGCGAGCGGCTTCTCGCAGAAGACGTGCTTGCCGCTCTCGAGCGCGGCCACGGCGATCGGGTGGTGCAGGTGGTTCGGGACGCCGATGGAGACGACGTCGAGGTCGTCGCGGGCGACGAGGTCCTCCCAGTCGGCGTAGAGGTCGGGGACGCCGCGGGTCGCGCCGAGTTCGTGCAGGCGCGCCTCCTCCTGGCCGGCGAGCGCGACGACGCGGGCGCCGGGCAGGGACTGGAAGGCATCGAGGTGGGTGGTGCCGGCGAAGCCGAGGCCGACGACCCCCACGCGCAGCTCAGTGGTGTTCTCTGTCATGCGCCGAGCCTACTCGAATCGATTCGAGCACTCCACGGGCGGCGTGGCTTCCTGGAGCGCCGGGCAGGCCGAGCGTCAGGCCGCGAGACGCGCCTCGAGCGCGGCGAGCGACGCGCGCAGGGCCGGCGCCTCGAGGGCGTCGCCGTCGGCGGCGGCGTGCGCGGCGGCGAACGCCTGGACCTGGCGGTGCAGCTCGACGCGGGTCCCGCCGTGGGCGACGACCGCGAGCCGCTCGGCGAGGCGCACGCCGGCGCGGACGACGAGCGGCTGCTCCATCGCGTACGAGCGCAGGGCGAGGAACACGTCGGCCAGAAGCTCGCCCGCTCGAGGCCACGGGACGACCAGGCGGACGACTCCGTCGGCGTCGGAGTAGCGGCCGCGCGCCTCCGGCCGGCCGCAGAGGTCGACGAGCGCGCTGGTCAGGGCCTCGACGGCGCCGACCGCGGTGTACGGGTCGTTGGTGCCGGTCGCGAGCCCGCGGACTCCGATCTCGACCACCTGCTGGACGGCGTAGCGGAGGTCCTGGTGCGGGGTGCGCGCGTCGGCGACGACGACCGCGGCGACCGCCTCCTCCTGGGCGACGGACCCCTCCAGGACCTCGAGCACCGGGTCGCCGACGAGGACGTGGTCGCCGGGCAGCGCGAGCACCCAGAGCCGCGCGTCGCCGCGGCGGGCCAGGGCGACCAGCCGCTCGACCTCGAGCTGCTCGACGTAGCCCCCGCGCACCGCACACAGCACGACCGGCTCGCGCCCCGCCGGCGGCAGGGCCTCCTCCGCGAGCAGGGCCTCCTCCACGTCCACCGGCTCCTCACCGTCCTCCGGATGCAGTCGCTCGATCACGTCGACGAGCTCGCCGAGCACCCGCTGCTGCAGCGTCGTCACCTGCACCGACAGCGCGATGTGGTGGATGAAGTAGACGAGCACCGCGACGTCACCCACCGCGAGCAGCACCGAGAACGAGACGGCCACCACCGGCACGAACGTCAGCGACGCGTCCTCCTCGGTGTGCACCGCGCGCAGCACGATCAGCGAGTACAGGAACGTGGACGTGAGCACCGCCAGGACGACCTGGTTGCCGCGGTCGGCCATGAAGTTGCGGACCAGCCGGGGCCCGTAGGCGGAGGACGTGGTCGCCAGCACCGAGATCGTGATCGAGAACGAGGTCGCGGCGACGCCCAGCATCGTCCCGCCGATCGCCGAGAGGATCGCCCGGCCGCCGGTCGGCGACAGGTCCTCGATCAGGGGGATGTCGCTGACGCCGGCGCGGACCAGCAGATGGTCGACCTCGACCAGCCCCAGCGCCAGCCCGACGGCGAGGACGCCGAACAGGGCCGGGAGGAACCAGAAGGATTCGCGGAGGTGGAGGAGCCGGGAGCGCATCCTCGAAGGCTAGAGCGGCGCCTCCTCGCGGGCTGCGCCGCCGCGGAGGCTTGCGCGCCGGGCCGGGACGTGCCGCGGTGCCTGCCGCCAAGGCGACGTCGCGTCAGGGCCGTCCGCACTGCGGGGGCGTCGTCGCGACGGACGCCGGACGCACCGGAGGCGCCGACCCCCGGGGATCGGCGCCTCCACGGGGCGTCAGGTGACGTTGATGAGCGTGCGCTGCCAGCCGGAGGATCCGTCGGGCGCGACCGGCGCGCGGTCCTCGATCTGGACCATGCCGTTCTTGTCGACCGCGCGGACCGCGACGTAGTGCGAGCCGGGCTGGGCGTCCCAGTCGACGAACCACTGCACCCAGGTGTCGAGGTTGACCGGGGTCGAGAGCGTCGCCTCCTGCCAGTCGCCGTTGTCGATGCTCACCTCGACCTTCTCGATGCCGATGCTCTGCGCCCAGGCGACGCCCGCGATCTTGAGAGCGCCCGAGGTGACGGGGACGCCGATCCGCGGGGTGTCGATCCGCGAGGACATCTTGATGGGGGCCTCGGCGGAGTAGCCGCGCGGGGTCCAGTAGGCCTGGTCGGCCTCGAAGGTGGTGACCTTGAGCTCGGTGAGCCACTTGGTGGCCGAGACGTAGCCGTAGAGGCCGGGCACGATCATCCGCACCGGGAAGCCGTGCTCGAACGGGAGGGGCTCGCCGTTCATGCCGACGGCGAGGATCGCGTCGAGGTTCTCGTCCGTGACCGCGGTGATCGGGGTGGACGCCGTGTAGCCGTCGCTGCTGGTGGAGAGGAGCATGTCGGCTCCGCTCTGCACGCCGGCCATCTTCAGCACGTCGCGCAGGGGGACGCCGAGCCACTTGGCGTTGCCGACGAGGTTGCCGCCGACCTGGTTCGAGACGCAGGTGAGGGTGATGCCGTACTCGTCGAGGCCCATGTCGAAGATCTGCTGGAGGTTCAGCGTCACCTCGCGGTCGACCATGCCGGTGATCTTCAGCGACCAGGCCGACGGGTCCAGGTTGGGCACGGTGAGGGCGGTGTCGACGCGGTAGAAGTCGGCGTTCGGCGTGTAGAGCGGCGTGATGCCCTCGATGTCGAGCTCGGCGCCCGCGGGGACCGAGACGGTGCTGCGCGGGGACGGCAGGCGCAGGGCGTCGCGGACGCCGGCGAGGGAGGAGGTCGCCGCGTTGACCAGGCGGGCGCCGGTGCCGACGACGGCCGCGCCGACGGCGGAGATCAGCGCGATGCGGAAGAAGCCGCGGCGCTCGAGGGCGCCCGGACGGGCCTCGGAGGATGTTCCCCTGGCCTCCGAGGCCCGGGCCGCACGCCAGCCGCGCAGGCGCGTGAAGAGGAGGTGCATGACGACGACGGCGACGACGAGTCCGACCAGCGTGGGCACCGCGGCGAGCGGCGACGCTCCGGTGCGGGTCACGATGGCGGCGATCGAGAGGCCGCCGGCGATCACGAGCAGCACCTGGCCGAGCGGCGGGCGGACCAGCTGGAGCACTCCGGCGATCGCGGCGGCGACGACGACCGCGGCGCCCACGCTGCCGAGCAGGAAGGTCTTGTCGTTCTCGCCGAACGTCTCGATCGCGAACTCCTTGAGCGGGCGCGGGACGATGTCGACGATGAAGGCGCCGAGCGCGAGCACGGGGCTCGCGGTGCGGGCGACCGCGAGGGCGATGAGCTCGGCGACGGCGAGGAGGACTCCGCCCGTGACGATGCCCGCGAGGGCGGCGAGCAGGAAGTAGAGAGCTCGATGCTCGCGCACGGGTGCCGCTGTCTGGTTCATGGAGGAGAGTTTTCTCCCGCGACCTGCCGTTTCCCAGGGTGTCCCTGGTTTGGTCGTGTAGGCGCCTTTTTCATAACGAACAGGTAACGCACAGCGGCGGCATCTCGACGGGATCACCTCTCGCTCGGCCCGCCGCCGGGCCTCACCGCGCGCGACGCCCCCGCCGGAGGACCGCCGCGTTCGCGGTGACGATGAGGGCGATGCCGATCCATCCGGCCGCGCCGACGTCTTGCCCGAGCACGACCGCGCCGATGAGGGCGGCCAGGACGGGGTTGGCGCTCATGAGCGTCCCGAACACGCTCGCCGGGAGCCTCCGGAGCGCGATCACGTCGGCCACGAACGGGACGGCCGTCGCCAGGACGCCGGCGCCGACCGCCAGGAGCACGGTGCCCGCGTCGGGGCGGGTCGAGACGAGCGTCCAGACGGCGACGGGCAGGAAGACGGCGGCGGAGATCCCGGTCGCCGTGGCGGTCCCCTGCGCTCCGGGCAGACGGAGTCCGATGATCCGGTTGAGCAGGATGTACGCGGCCCAGCAGCACGCGGCCGCGAGACCGAGCGCGATCCCCACCTGGTCGGACGATGGCCTCGGCCCGGCGATCGCGACGACGCCTGCTCCGGCGACGAGGGCGCAGAGCGCGCTGGTCCTGCTCCGGGAGCCGAGGAGCGCGACCGCCAGCGGCCCGCAGAACTCCAGGGTCACCGCCAGCCCCAGCCCGATGCGGTCGATGGCCGCGTAGAGCGTGAGGTTCATCGCTCCGAACACCACGGCGAGGAGCAGGACGGGCCACCACTGCGCGCGGGTCAGGTCGCGGATCCGCGGCCGGACGACCGGGAGGAGGATCAGCGCGGCGACGATCTGCCGGACGGCGACCACTCCGACGGATCCCAGGACCGGGAAGGCCAGAGTCCCGGAGGCCGCCCCGAGCTGATTCGAGAGGGCGCTCGCGAGGGCGGTCGCGACGCCGACGGTCCGGCCGTCGCCGGGGAGCTGCTTCGTCATTCCGGAAGTCTGCGAGCCGTCCGGCCCCGGCTCACAATGCGTCATCGGCCCGATCGATGCGGGAACCGCATGAATAGGATGCGGTCATGGAACTGGAACTGCGCCACCTCCGGTCGTTCGTCGGCGTCGTGGACGCCGGGACCTTCACCGACGCGGGGATCGACCTCGGCATCTCCCAGACGGCGGTCTCCCGCAACGTCGCGGCGCTCGAGTCCGTCCTCGGACGAAGGCTCCTCCACCGGACGACCCGCAGCGTCGAGCTCGCGCCGGCGGGCGAGCGGGTGCTGCGGCACGCCCGCCGCGTCCTGGCCGTCGTCGACGACCTTCGCGAGGAGGCGGCGGCCGGGACGGACACGATCCGGATCGGCTACGCCTGGTCGGCTCTCGGCGAGCACACCCAGGAGTTCCAGCGCCGCTGGGCCGCGGCGCTCCCCCGCCACGAGCTGCGGCTGATCCGCTCCAACACCCCCACCGCGGGGCTCGCCGAGGGCCTCAGCGATCTGGCGATCCTCCGGCGCGGATCCCCGGCTGCGGACGTCGAGTCGGCTCTGATCGGCACCGAGAAGCGCTACTGCGCGCTGTCCGCCGACGACCCGCTCGCCGCGAAGCGCACGGTCACCCTCGCCCAGGTGGCGACCGCTCCGCTGGCGCTCGACGACCGGACCGGAAGCACCCGGCTCGACCTCTGGCCCGAGCACGACCGGCCGCGGATCACCGTCCCGACGACCGACGTCGACGACTGGCTCACGGTGATCAGCAGCGGCTCCGCCCGCGGAGTGACCGCGGAATCGACGGTGAGCCAGTACCGACGGCAGGGCCTCGCCTACCGGGTCATCCGCGACGCCCCGCCGGTCCCCGTGCACGCCGCGTGGATCCGGAGCGACCCGCCGCCCGTCCTGGGCGACGTCATCGGGCTGCTCCAGGGCCTCTACCGCACCTCCGACTGACGACGACGGCCGCCGGGGGCGATCCCCGGCGGCCGTCGTCGTCACGTCACTTGCAGGTGAGAGCGGAGTACGCGGCCTGCTTCGTGGTGGTCACCGATGCTCCGTCCACGGTCGCCGTCGCGGTCACCGTCGCCGAGCCCGCGGCCACCGAGGCGGCGCGGGTGGTGAAGGCGTGCGAGGCGCTCGACCCGGGAGCGATCCCGGTGAACGCCTTCGAGCCCCAGGCGGAGCTGAGGATGATCCCCGCCGGGACCTTCGCATCGTTCCGAGCGGTGACCGTCACCACGACCTTGCCCGCCACGCAGCGGCTGGTGGCCGCCACGGTCGTCGGTACCGTCGCCGCGGAGGCGCGGACGATGGAGAGGCGGTAGGTCGCTGTCGTCGTGTGGTCCTGCGCCGACGACTCGACGACCACGCTCGTCGTCCCCGAGGCCGCGAGCGGCACGGTGCGGCGGACGGTGTCGTCGATCAGCACGCCGTCGACCTTCACCAGGCCGCTGGGCACGGCCGGGTCCAGGTCGAGCGAGACGCTCGTCGTGCCGGCCGGCACCGTGAGCGTGTGGTCCCTGACCCCGGCGGCGAGAGCCGGCGAGAGCGTCCCGACGTCGGAGGAGAGCTTCGTCAGCTCCGGGTCCGCAGCGTAGGTGGTCGACTCGGTCGTGTAGACCCCGAAGACACCGCCGACGTAGCTGGATCCGGTGCCCTGGAAGCGCACCGTGACGACGGGGATCTTCTGCCCCTTCGCGTCGAGCACGTACTTCCCGCTCTGGTCGCGCTTGTAGCTGTCCTTCGCGGCGAGACCGCTGAGGATCGACGCCGGGATCCGGTCGTACTGGACGTACCAGCTCGTCGCTCCGGCCGCTCCCGAGACCACCTCGGTCTTGAGCTTCACGTCGTTGAGGTAGACGTCGAAGGTGCGTCCCGCGTCGCCGCCGTAGTAGCGGACCCCGAGGTAGTTCGCCGGCAGAGCCGGGTCGACGATCATGTCGTACTGGAAGTACGCCTCCGCCGAGCGCTCGCCGTCGCGGTACCCCTCGCCGCGCCAGGTCCCCACCGAGGACCGCGCGGTCTTGTAGTTCTTGTCGGCCTCGCTGTTGTTGTTGTCGAAGGAGGTGAGGGAGTCGATCGTCGTCTCGTCGACGCGCAGCTGCTCCTTCTGCGTCCGGATCAGCTCCTGGGCCGCGGCCGAGTCGGGCTCGATCAAGGTCATGTAGGTCGCGTAGCGGGCGTTGTAGAGGCTGTAGTACGGAGTGAACACCCGGGCGGCGGACGCGGCGTCGACGTTCTTCATGCCGAAGCGCATCGTCGTGCGGCCGTTGCCGTCCGCGCCGTCGGGCAGGCGGACCAGGTTGCCGCGGACCGCGGACTTCCAGGCCGCGGAGTCCGCGACGACGACGTTCGAGTTCACGGACTTGTCGGCCGTGCCCATGCGCACCAGGACGCCGGCGACGTAGGACGCCTCGACGTTCGAGCGGTTGAGCTCGGTCGCCAGCAGCACCGGTCCGTAGCGGAACGCGGTCCAGTCGGGGTTCTCCGTGTCCGCGACCGCGCTGACCGCGGCGGGCAGCTTCCAGGTCAGCACGTCACCGGCGGCGACGGCGACCGAGACGTATCCGGCCTGGGCCGTGACGGCACGGACGGCACCGTTCACGGTGAGCGTCGGCGCTCCGTCGATCCAGGACGGCACGCGCAGCTTGAGGGTCGTGTCCGCGGCCACGGCTCCTCCGGCCAGCGCTTCGACCCTCAGGGTCGCCGTGTCCGTGCTCGGGATGTCCGCCGTCTGGGTCAGCCGGAGGTTGTTCGCGGAGGAGCGGAGGACCGAGGAGCGGAACTGGTTCACGAAGACGGTCTTCGGCTTCTCGAAGTAGATCGAGTCGCCGAGCTTGGTGAAGCTCTCGATACCCGAGCCGTGGTCGCACCAGAACTCGTCGAGCTCGTGCCCGAAGACCTTGGCGTAGCCCGCGGTCTGCGGCTGGAAGTAGGTCACCATGCCGGTGTCCGGGTTCTGCACCGAGAGGACGCCGTTGATGAACGTCTCCTCGTAGAAGTCGGCGTACTTCACGTCCTCGGTCACCTGGAACAGCGCCCGGGTGAGCTTGAGCATGTTGTAGATGTTGCAGCCCTCGGAGGTCGAGTTCTCGCCGTAGCCGGTGGTCTGGCCGTTCGTGGCGTACTCGTACAGGGTGCCGGGTGCGTGGAAGTGCTCGGACTGGCTGTTGCCGCCGTTGGCGTAGGTGTGGGTCTCGTCGACCATGCGCCAGAAGTTCTCGGCGGCACGGCGGTACATGTCGAGATCCGACTTCTCCGCGGCGGTGAGCGTGGCGTAGAGCGCCGGGTCGTCGGTGAAGACGCGGTAGCGCTTCAGCGCGCCGATCAGCTTCGGGACGGTCGTGTTCGCGTGCAGCCCGTTGAGGACGTCCTCGTTGTTCGCGAGCTTCTGGAACAGCGCGGTCTCGTCGAAGTACTCGGCCGCGCGCTTGTGGGCCGGGTCGTGCGTGGTCTCGTACAGGCGGTAGAGCGCCTCGTTCATTCCGCCGTACTCCGTGTTCAGGAGCTGCCCGGGGTTGGCCTGGCGGCCCGCCCAGGCGGTGATCCAGCTGCCGAAGCCGCCGGCGACGGTGAGCGCCTTCTGCGAGACGGCGTCGGGCGCCTGGTCGTGGGCGTCGAGGAGGCCTGCGAGCACCTTGTGCAGGTTGTAGAAGGGGACGAGCAGGCCGTCGCCGCCCGAGGGGAGGTAGCGGGTCGGGAACGGCGAGACGTAGCCGGCGTTCGCGGGGTCCTTCAGCGCGTAGGCGTCCTGGACCTTCTTCAGACCGTCGATGGAAGCGGTGAGCTTCGCGAGCAGAGCCGCCTTGGTGGCCGCGTCCTCCTCGGTCGCGTAGGCCTGCGAGAGCGCCGAGAGGTAGTGGCCGAAGAAGTGGCCCTGGAACCGGGTGCCGTTCTCGCGCTCCCAACCCCCGTATCCGCCGCTGGTGGTCGGCGTGAGCCCGGCCTCGCGGTAGAAGGAGTAGAGGAACATCTCGGGGTCGAGGCTCAGCAGGTACTCGACGGTCTGCTGCTCCCCGTTCTCGAGGTAGGGGTCCTGCACGGAGACGTCGGACAGGCCGGCCTCCAGAAGGTAGTTCGACGTCTTCACTCCCCGGGGCTGCACCTGGAGAGTGTAGGTCTTCGTGACCGCGGTGCTGCCCCCGTAGGTGGCGGAGCCGGTGAGGACGACCTGCGTCGCGGAGCCGGTGGGCGGCGTGACCGCGGCCGTGCCTCCGCTGATCGCGACGGTCGCCGGGTCGGAGGAGGTCCAGCTGAGGGCGGACCCCTTCGCGCCGACGGTGGGCAGGGTGAAGCCGGTGCTGGTGCTCGCGCGCGGGGCGACCAGCTCGAGGTCGGCCCGTGCGATGCTCGCGGGGTCGAAGGAGGGGTTGCCGGCCTTCGTCAGGGCGACGACGTCGGTGGTGGTCGCGACGCCGTTGTAGAGCGCGTAGTCGTCGAGCAGGCCGCGCAGGTGCGCGCCGTTGTACTGGGGGCCGTTGAAGCCGAGGGTCTTCGTCGAGGTGCTCTCGGAGCCGAGGACGCCGGATGCGGAGGAGGACGGCGCGGTCTTGACGACGGCGGTCTGCTTCACCCCGTTGCGGTAGAAGGCGACGGCCTTGGTGCTCTTGTCGTACGTGGCGACCACGTGCGTCCACTCCCCCGCGGGGAAGAAGCCGGAGCGCGCGGTCTCGACGGCGACCTTGTACGGCTGACCGCCGGACGGGCCGATCGAGAGCGCGAGCGGGGTGCCGTCGCCCTCGGAGGTGAGGTACCAGCCGTCGGAGTTGTAGGCGGTCTTGTTCCAGGTGAAGACCTGCTCACCGGTCATCGCGCTGGTCGGCTTGTACCAGAACGAGACGGTGAGGTCGGCGGGCTGCAGCGCCGCCGCAGTGCCGAGCGAGATCGCGTTCGATCCGGTGAACTCGAACGCCCGGCCGTTCAGGCCGGTGCCGTAGGAGGCGGTGCCCTTCTGCATCCCGAGGGCGGTCCCGCGACCGCTGGTGTCGGCGAGCGACCCGTCGAACGGGAGCTCGAGCACCTTCGCGGCGTCGAGCGAGGTGGTGGGGGCGGCCTGAGCCGTGGGGCCGACCGACAGGAGACCCGCCGTCAGCGCCATCACCGCCACGGTGGCCAGGGGGAGTCGTCGTCGCATTCGTGAGGCCTCTCGTCGTTGAGAAATCCGGCCCAGGGGGGCGGGCCGCCTCGAATGTTACCGTTAACAACTGTTTTCGGTGAGGTTTCGGTGAGAGGACTGACAGGGTCCTCGGGTGCTCAGCGGCGCCGGTCCAGAGCCGCCCGGAGGTACGGAGCGGTGCGGCTGCCCGCGGCCTCGGCGACCTCCTCCGGAGTGCCCGTCGCGACCACCGAGCCGCCGGCCCGGCCCGCTCCCGGGCCGAGGTCCACGACCCAGTCCGCGTCGGCGACGACGCGCATGTCGTGCTCGACGACGATCACCGTGTTGCCCGCGTCGACCAGGTGCTGCAGGTGCTCGAGCAGGCGGTCGGCGTCGGCGGGGTGCAGGCCCGACGTCGGCTCGTCGAGCAGGTAGAGCGTGTCCCCGCGTTGGGCGCGACGCAGCTCCGAGGCGAGCTTCACCCGCTGCGCCTCTCCCCCGGACAGCTCGGGCGCCGGCTGGCCGAGCGAGACGTAGCCGAGCCCCACGTCCACCAGCGCGTCGAGGTGGCGGGCGACCTCGCGGTCCTCGGCGAAGGCCTCGCGCGCATCGGCGACGCTCAGCGCGAGGACGTCGGCGATCGTCCGGCCGCCCAGGGTGACCTCGAGGGTCTCGTCGTTGTACCGGGTGCCGCCGCACGCCGTGCAGGGCGCCTCGACGGTCGGGAGGAACAGCAGCTCCACCTCCACGGAGCCCTCGCCCTTGCAGACGGGGCAGCGCCCGCTGGGCAGGTTGAAGGAGAAGCGGCTCGCCGAGAAGCGGCGGCGCTTCGCCTCCGGTGTGGCCGCGAAGAGCGTCCGCACCCGGTCGAACAGGCCCGTGTAGGTCGCGACGTTCGAGCGCGAGGTCCGGCCGATCGGGGTCTGGGTCACCTGCACCACCCGGCGCAGGCGGTCCGCGGGCCCGGAGGCGGTGCCGCGGGTCGCCGCCGCGGCCGCGTCGAGCAGCGGGTCCGCCTCCCCACCCTCCCCCGCGGGCGCGTCCTCGGCGACGTCGGCGCGGAGCGAGGCGCGCAGCAGATCGGGCAGCGCCTGGTTCACGAGCGTCGACTTGCCCGATCCGGAGACACCGGTGACCGCGGTGAGCACCCCGACCGGGAACGCGACCGAGAGGTCGTCGAGGGTGTGCCGCGAGACTCCGGCGAGCTCGATCCACTGCTCCGCGGTGCGGCGGGAGCGCAGCGGCGCCGGGTCGCCCTCGGGGAAGAGGTAGCGGCGGGTGACGGAGTCGCGGGCGCCCGGCAGGCCGTCGAGCGGGCCGGAGTAGACGACGGTGCCGCCCCCCGACCCCGCGCCCGGGCCGATGTCGACGATCCAGTCGGCCTCGCGGATGACGTCGAGGGAGTGCTCGACGAAGAAGACGGTGTTGCCGGTCGCCCGCAGGGTCCGCAGGATGCCGAGCAGCGCCTCCGTGTCGGCGGGGTGCAGGCCCGTGGACGGCTCGTCGAGCACGAAGACGACGCCGAAGAGGCGCGAGAGCACCTGCGTCGCGAGGCGCATCCGCTGGAGCTCCCCCGAGGAGAGTGTCGGCGTGGAGCGGTCGAGCGAGAGGTGGCCGAGGCCCAGGTCGACGATCGGCGCGAGGCGGGCGACGAGGTCCTCGACCAGCCGCTGCGCGGCCAGGCGGGTCTGCGGAGCGCCGTCGGCCGGGGTCCAGCCGGGCTCCAGCACGCGCCGCGCGACGACGACCAGCTCCTCGAGCGGGAGCGCCGACAGCTCGGTGATGTCGAGCCCCTCGAAGGTGACGGCGAGCGCGTCGGGCTTCAGCCTCCGGCCGCCGCACACCGGGCAGGCGACGCTGACGACGAACGAGGCCGCGCGCTCGCGCATCCGGGCGCTCTTCGAGCCGGCGAAGGTGTCGAGCACGTAGCGGCGCACCCCGAGGAACGTGCTCATGTAGCGCGGCTCGTCCCCGGCGGCCACGGAGGCGCGCACCTCCGCGGGCGAGCGGTCGGTCCACACGGGAACCTGCGGGGAGTCAGGAGTGTGCAGGATCCAGTCGCGGTCCTCCGCGGGCAGGTCGCGCCACGGAGCGTCGATGTCGTGTCCGAGCGAGATCAGGCTGTCGCGCAGCTGCTTGCCGTGCCAGGCGGTCGGCCAGGCGGCGAGCGCCCCGTCGCGGATCGAGAGGGAGTCGTCCGGCACCATCAGCTCGTCGGGGACGTCGTAGACCCGGCCGATGCCGTGGCAGCTGGGGCACGCGCCCTGCACGGTGTTGGCCGAGAAGTCCTCTGCGAGCAGCATCGGCGCGCCCTCGGGGTAGGCGCCGATGCGCGAGAACACCATCCGCACCACGCTCGAGAGCGTCGTCGCACTGCCGACCGTGGAGCGGGCCGAGCCTCCGGAGCGCCGCTGCGGGAGGGCGACGGCCGGCGGCAGGCCCTCGATCGAGTCGACGTCCGGCACGCCGACCTGGTCGATCAGCCGCCGCGCGTAGGGGGCGACCGACTCGAAGTAGCGGCGCTGCGCCTCCGCGTAGAGCGTGCCGAAGGCGAGCGAGCTCTTGCCCGATCCGGAGACCCCCGTGAAGGCGACGAGGGCGTCGCGCGGCACGTCGACGTCGATGCTCCGGAGGTTGTTCTCGCGGGCGCCGCGCACGCGGACGTGGTCGAGGGGGTCGGTGGTTCCAGGCGCGCTCATCCGTACAGCCTGCCGTGCCGGGATGTGGGGCGGCCGCCGCGGAGCTCCGAGGCGCTCGACGCCGAGACGGCCCGCTCCCGGCCGAGGCACCGCGGTGGGGCGGTGTCTCGGCGGGGGCGGGCCGTCTCGGCGTCAGCGGCGCGCGTGCGTCAGCAGGTGCGCGCCGGGTAGGCCGCGGTCAGGGCGCCCGCGGTGAGCGAGGCGGCCGGGACCGAGGCCTGACGGGTGGTGAAGGCGGCCGAGGCGCTGGCGCCGGGGGCGGCGGTCAGCGTCTGCGAGGCGCCGAACGGCGAGCGGATGACGACCGAGAGGGGCGTCGTGCCCGTGTTCTTCACCACTCCGGTGACGACGACCTTGCCCGCGACGCAGCGGGTGGACGCGGTGAGCGTCGAGGTCGGTGCCGTCACCACCACGGTCGCGGTGACCGTGACGGCCGTGGAGCTCGAGAGCCGACGGTCGGCGGCGTTGTAGGCCGTCGATCCGTTCGCGCCCACCCACTGGTTGTCGTTCGCACCGATCGTGCGGACGACTCCGGTGACGGAGTAGCGGCCGGGCGCCGTCGCCACCGCGGAGGTGTTCCAGGTGACCGGCTGCGAGGCGGTGCCCCGGTTGTAGGCGAGCACGACGTCGGCGCGGGCGGGCAGAGCCGCCGCGGCGTCGGTGCCGGAGGCGACCGTCACCTCGCCGAGGTCCGAGCGGACCGCGGAGGCGGCGTCGGCCGAGCGGACCTCGGCGTACTGCCCCGCGGTCAGCGAGACGATGCCGCCGTGCTTGGTCGACGAGGCGAGCGAGAAGCCCGGGTCGGTGAGCTGGGTCCAGCCCGTGTCGAGGTCGTTCGTCACCATCGGCTTGTAGCCGGTCGCGGGGATCACGTCGACGTACAGGTACCAGGTGTCCTCGCCGTGGTCCTTGAACACCGCGGGGCCCTCGACCCCGCCGGGGTTGCCGCCGGACCACACCGCGCCGATGCGCGACTGGATCTGCGTCCACGAGGTCGTCGGCAGCCACCAGGTCGCCGAGGTGGTCGACTCCATGTAGATGCCCTTGCCGGTGCCGTTGTCCTTCGAGATCCGGTAGGTCGTGCCGGAGTCCTGGATCAGCGTGGTGTCGATCGTGTCGGCCCCGGTGTCGATGAAGGTGCCGCCGTACGAGTAGGTGGCCTGCGTGAAGTCCGTGGTCGCTCCCCAGAGCACGCGGGAGGATCCGGTGCCCGGCGTGTGCGCCGCGGTCGGGTAGACCGTCGAGGACCAGTAGACGACGAACGCGCCCTTGCCGGGTCCCGCGTAGTCCGGCACCCACGTGGCCTCGGGAGCCCACATCATGCCGGCCTCGAGCTTCTTCGTCCCCGCGGCGTCGAGCGCCACGTCGAACTGGCGGACGTCGCTCCACGACACGAGGTCGCTCGACTCCCAGACGTTCATCTTCGTGCTGCCCTTGGTGGTCCAGTAGCACCAGGTGTCGCAGGTGCTGGGGCCCCGGTCGCCGCCGAAGACGCGGAGGTCCGTGGCGATGATGTAGTACTTCTTCGTGTCGGGGTTGTAGGTCAGGTACGGGTCGCGGACACCGGTGGTGCCGAGGTCGGAGGCCAGGATCGGCTTCGCGCCGTTGAGCGGGTCCCACTTCTCCGGGTCGTCGCCGCGGGAGACGTCGAGGTAGATCTTCTCGGCGTAGCCCTGGGAGTCCTCGACGAAGTGGACCATCAGGTAGCCGTAGGGGGTGTCGACGCCGACCTGCGGCTCGACCGTCACGGCGATCGAGCGGGTCTGCACGATTCCGCGGATCGACGCCGTCGCGGTGAGCGACGAGGTGCGCGCGGCCTGGCCCACGGCGGGGCGGTCGGCGCTGAGTGTGCGGCCGTCGGCCGAGACGCGCAGGGTCGGGTCGCTGGAGGACCAGGTCACCGCTCCCCCGTAGTCGGGCAGGTTCGTGGTCGAGTCGTCGACGGTGAGCGGGGCGACCCCGGCCAGCACGGCGGCGGCGATCGGGGAGAACGTGGAGGCGTGAGGCTTCGCGTCGACGCTCGACACGGCCACCACCTCCGCCCCGGTGAGCGCGCGGTCGTAGACGCGGAACGCCGAGACCTCGCCCGTGTAGAACGGGTCGGGGTACGGTGCTCGGCCGATCGTGTTCAGCGACTGGTCCGCCACCGACGAGGGGCGCAGAGCGGTGGGCGCCGAGGCGACCTGGACGCCGTCGACGAAGAACGAGATCGTGCCGGCGCTGCCGTCGATCACCGAGGTGAGGCTGTACCAGCGGTCGGCGGTCAGGGCGGAGGCGCTGCGGGCGTTGTTCTCGCCGTTCCCTCCGCTGGTCGTGATCGCGGTGCGCACCCGGTCGCGGACGGACGCGAACCAGTACTGGTTCGTGCTGTCGCTGCCGATGTTCCACAGGAAGTGGAAGTTCGAGAGCATCGACGCGTCGGCGCGGGTCTCGATCGTGACGGTGGCCGACGAGCGGCCGGTCAGCAGGTTCGCGGGCAGCTGCACCCAGGGGGCCGTGGTGCTGCTCTTGGGGCCGCCGGTGAGGCGGAGCGACGTGCCGGTCCAGAGCGCGTCGGTCGCGTTGCGGACGGTGGCGGCTCCCACGCCTCCGCTCACGGTGTTCGGGACCGTGCTGCCGGTGGTCTGCGTGAACCGGTAGTCGGCGAGGAGGCCCTGCTGCGGGATCACGGCATCGGCCGCCTGCGCGGCCGGAGCCGGGGCGACGAGGCCCGAGAGCAGCACTGCTCCGAGGCCGAGCGCGGCGAGCGCTGCGCGCAGCGGCGCTCGCCGCGCGGGTGTGGTGGTGGGGGGCATGGTGCTCCTTCAGTGGAGTGGTGCGGTTCGGGGAGGGGGAGAGGATCTCGGGGTGCCGAGCCCTGCTGGGTCGAGCAGCGCCGTCAGGGGCGTGTCGGAGCCTGTGTGCGGAGCACGAAGGGCTCGATACGCCGCCGGGCGGCTGCTCGACCGGCAGGGAGGGGCAGCTGCTCGACCGGCACGAGGGATCAGCCGCCGGGGTTCGTGTCGGTGTACCCGGTGGTCGGGGCGGTGGTGCCGAGTGCCGCGAGGGTGGGCGCCTTCCGCATCACGACGGGGTTGCCCTGGCTGTCGCGACCATGGAGCAGTCGCCGTCGTGGAACTCGATCGCGGGGTCGGCGGTGTCCGGCGCGATCGGGTCGGTGGAGGTCGGCTTGTCGAGGGCGACGGCCGGGGAGGCGGCGGTGAAGGGCAGCGGAGCCACCGCGGCGAGGAGGATCAGCAGCCCGGCCGTGTGGCGGCGCCGGAGCCCCGCGGATCGGGGGAGCTCGGCGTCGACGGGCGTCGATGCGGTCGTCATCGTGACTCCATCGTCAGGGGCGGCGTGGGGCCCGGAGGCGCACCGTGAGCGGCGCGCCCCCGGGGGCGGGGGGGCTGCGGAGAGGCGCCGGAGGGCGCCAACAGGAGAGGCCCGGTGGACCTCGGAGAAGAACTCGCCGTGACTCGCAGGATCCGGCGCGACCTCCACCTCGAGGCCTCCGACGCCGCCAGCTGCACGGTTTGTTCACGGTAACAGGGCGTCTGCGCAAACTCAACGGCCCCCGTGAGCGGGGGTGGCATCACTTCACGGCGCCTGCGGTCCGCGCGGTCGCTTTCGTCACGGAGGAAGGATCCGCGGCGCCCCGTGGAACGGCGCAGGCGACGTGGGCCGGATCGGACGTTCGTCGTGAGTCGTGATCAGCACCGCCGTCCCGAGCCGCCGTCCTCTTTCTTCCACCGCCGCTCGCGCCTCCGCCGCCGCTGTCAAGAGGGGAGAGACGGTCCGCGCCCCTCGCCTAGGGTGCCGGGATGCACCGCACCCGGACGTCCCGCGCCGCCCTCGCCTGGCGGGAGGCGGTCACCGGCTCGCGCCTCATGCTCGCTCTCAAGACGGCGCTGGCGGTCGGCATCGCCTGGGCCGTCGCGCCGCTCGCTCCCGGAGTCGCGGAGCAGTACCCGTACTACGCGCCGCTCGGCGCCCTCGTCAGCATGTACCCGACCTTGATGGGCTCGGTCCGCACCGGACTGCAGACCCTGCTCGGGCTCGCGGCGGGGATCGGCCTCGCCGCCCTCGTGGTCGTCACCGTCGGACCGACCTGGTGGACGATCCCGCTCGTCGTCGGGATCGGCGTGGTCCTCTCGGGGACGGGGTGGTTCGGCGCGGGCCGCGAGTACGTGCCGATGGCGGCCCTCTTCGTGCTCATCATCGGCGGGGCCGACGCCGAGGACTACTCCCTCGGCTACCTCGTGCAGATGGCGGTGGGCGTGGTGGTGGGGCTGCTGGTGAACGTGGTCGTCGCCCCCGGGCTCACCGTCGAGGCGGCGTCCGCCCGGGTCGACGCGTTCCAGCGCGAGCTCGCGGAGCACCTGCGCCAGCTGGCTGCCGCGCTCGAGGAGACGTGGCCGCCCGAGCACGAGGCGTGGGCGCGCAACGGCGAGGAGCTGGCCCGGACGGCGGAGGAGGTCCGCGCGGCCCTCGCGGACGCGGACGAGAGCCGCAAGGGCAACCCGCGCGCGCTGCTGCACCGGCGCGACTCCCGGCCCGACCACCTCCGCCTCGAGACGCTCGACGCGATCCTCTTCCACGTCCGCGATCTGAGCGGCGCCCTCGCGGACACCATCTGGGAGCGGCCGGGCGCGCTCCCGTTCGATCCGGCGCTCGGGCCGCCGCTGAGCGAGGCCTGCCGGGCGGTCGCTGACGCGATCGACCGCGACGACCGGGGCTCTCCCGCGACCCACCGGGCGATCGGAGGCGCGGCCCGTGCGATCCGGCACCTCGTGCAGGTCGTCGACGAGCGGACCGCCGCGACCTCCCGGACCCTCGGTCCCGGTGTCCTCGCGGCCATGCACCTCCGCCGCGTCCTGGTGCGCCTGCAGCACGACGGCGCGGAGCCGCAGGAGGAGTGAGGTCTGGCGCCTCCCGCCTCATACTGATATGGTGATGGGACATCAGGAGGACGGGGACGACGTGGAGCGGACGGTGACGACGACGAGCCTCCGTGGTCGCACGCCTGAGCGGGTGACCACGGAGGCTCGTCTGGCCTTCGGGCAGGCGCTACTCGCAGACGAAGAAGGCGACCTCCACGTAGCCCATCGTCTGCGAACGGGTGTCGACGTCGGAGTTCTCGACGGTCACGCCGGACGCGGCGAAGCTGCTGCCTCCTGCGCCCGTCGACGCGTTGGCCGCGTAGGAGCCGCCACCCCGCACCCACAGGGAGGTGCCGCCGCCGGCACCGCCGAAGTAGCCGCCGCCGCCACCACCGGACGCATAGGTCACCTGGCGGCTCGCGTTCGTCCTGGCTGCGCCGGCACCGCCGTCGCGCCCGGAGCCCGGGCTGCCGAGAACCGACTCGGACACGTTCACCGTCGTCACACCGGGCTGCCCCGGCCCGGTCTGGCTTCCGCCCGTGCTCGGGGCCTGCTCCGTGGAGCCGGTGCTGCTGTCCGCGCGCGAGACGGCGCTGTCGTAGCCGGAGCCGCCGACGGGACCGCCGGACCCCGCGTTCGGCCCGACGCGGGCGGACCGGGTGAAGTCGTTCGAGGTGAAGCCGGCTGCGCTACCGCCGCCGCCGCCCGCGATGACGAGCAGGGAGCCCGCGGCGGTGATCCCGCTGGCCCCGCCCCCTCCTCCGGAGCCGATGTAGCCCGGAGTGCCCGGAGCCCCGCCGTTGCCGAGCCCCCGGCCGCCGGCCTGGTTGCTGCCGCCCGAGCCCGCGGTGATGACGATCTCGGACGCTCCGCCGAGCGCGTCGACGGGGATGGTGCCCGTCACCCGCGCACCGGCGCTGGTGACGTCCGACCCGGTGCGGACGCCGCCGCCGTCTCCGCCGACCGCCGTGAAGCGGACCCACTGGGTTCCCGCGGGCACGGGGATCGTCCGGGCCGCGAGCGCGGTGGTCGAGGTGGCGTCGATGCGCTGCGCGTCCTGCAGGGCGCACTGGGGGGCGGTCGAGGCCGACGCCATCGGAGCGGCGATCGAGGCGGCCACAACAGGAATCGCCCATGCGGCGCCCTTCACCACGGTTCGGCGCTGGGTCAGACGATCGGGGGCGCCGCTCGGCGTGCTGGTGTCTTCGTTCTGCATCGGAGTCCTTCTGTCATCGTGCACCCCTGGGTATCGGGGGCAGAGTCGGGTGAGAGGCGCGGGAGGATGCCCGTGCCGCTCCGACAGAGTCGCCTGCTCCGCGACGGGGCACGCCGCTCGAGGCCGCTCTGGCGCGAACCTGCCCTGAGGCGGCGCGCCGCGCCTCCCGCGCCTCATCCTCAGCAGCTTCTCCGCACCGCCGACCAGTCGTGCACGACGTCGCAGATGCCCCGTCGGACTCGCCGATACGGACCCTCCGAGCGGGCGGCCCGACTCGCGAGCACCCTGGACCGAGCGGCCCGGAGAGCCCGCGACGGGCGAGCGCAGCACCCGACGTCAGTCCGGCGCCGGCCCGCGACGGCCGAACGGGCAGCCCGGCGTCAACCCGGCGTCACGCCCCGACGGCCGAACGGCCAGCCCGGCATCAGCCCGGCGTCAGCCCGGCGTCAGCCCGCGTCGGCGAGCAGCGCCTCGCGGTCGAGCCGCTTCGCGTAGCAGCGCGCGCTCGGCTCGTCGCCCCAGTAGCCGTAGCCCGCGATCGGGTCGTAGCCGGCGCTCGCGTAGAGCGCCATCGCCTCCGGCTGCTCCGTGCCGGTGACCAGTCGGAGCAGCTCCACGCCCTCGCGGGCCGCCAGCCGCTCGACGCCGGCGAGCAGCACGCGGCTGAGCCCGCGGCCCCGCGCGGCGCTCACCACGAACATCCGCTTGATCTCGCCGATCCCGTCCTCGACCGCGAGCGCCACGCAGCCGACGAGCCCGCCGTCGACCTCGAGCAGCAGGGTCGGAGCGTCGGCGGGAGGGCGCGGACCGGTGTCGTCGCCGCCGTAGCGGGCGAGGAGGTCGGCCTCCTGCAGGGCGAAGAGGTCCGTGGCGGCCGGGTCTCCGGCCGTGGTCTCGATCAGGCGGTGCACGGCACGATGCTACGGCGCGGCGGCGAGCCCCGCGGCGATCCCGGTCAGCTGCTCGAGCACGGCCCGCACGGCCGAGCGCTCCAGCGTCTCGGGCCGGGCGAGGCAGTCGATGTGGCGGCCTAGCCCCGGGATCCCGAGCGGCCGCAGCACCACCTCCGGCGTGCGCCGCAGGTCGGTCGTGTACCGCGGCAGCAGCGCCACGCCGTCGCCCGCCGACACGACCGCCGCCGCGACCAGGAAGTCGTTGATCCGGTGCGGGATGCGCGCGTCGCCGCCCGCGAGGACCGCGATGGCGTCGATCGCCCGCTCCAGGGGGAAGCCCTCGTGCACCGCGACCCACTCCTCGTCGCGGAGGTCGGCGGGGCGGACGACGTCCTTCGCGGCGAGCGGATGGTCGCGCCGCAGCGCGAGGTCGAGCGGCTCGAAGAGGAGGGGCGTGGAGCGCACGGTCCCGGGCCACTCGGCGCTGCCGGCGAGCCGGTGCGCGACGACCAGGTCGTGATCCGCGGTCAGCCCGGCGAAGGCGCTCTGCGCCACGTCGAAGTCGGCGAGCGCGACGCCCGGCCGACCCGGTGCGCGCAGCGCCTCCAGCAGCGGGCCGAACATCGCCAGCCCCGCGCTGTGGAACGCGGCGACCGAGACCGTGCCGCTCGGCTCCCCCTCGAAGTCCGCGACCGCCCGGGCCGCGCGCTCGAGCGCCACCTCCACCTCGACCACGGCCGCCGCGAGAGCGCGGCCGGCGGGGGTCAGCGCGGTCCGGCGCCCGTCGCGGAAGGTCAGGGCCGTCGGAGTGCGGCGCTGCAGCGCGCTGATCTGCTGCGAGACGGAGGAGGGGGACACCCGCATCGCGGCGGCGACGGCGGCGATGCTCCCGCGCTCGCCGAGCTCCCGCAGAGCCCTGAGCTGTCCGAGTTCCATGAGTTCCAACTTACGCGTCGGCGAAGAAGATGCAGTCTTGTCCTTCGGGTCTCCGTGCCGCCACGATGAGCCGTGCACGCTCTCCTCTCCCGCTTCCGGGTCGACCTCCTCCTGCTCGTGGTCGCCGCCTCCTGGGGCTCGACCTACTTCGCGGCGAAGGAGCTCGTCACCGACTCGAGCGTGATGGCGCTGCTCGGCTCGCGGATGACCCTCGCCGCCCTGTGCCTGGCCGTGATCGTCGCGGCGCGGCGGCACCGGATCACCGCGGCGGAGTGGCGGGTCGGCGTGACCATCGGGGCGCTGCTCGCGACGATCTTCGCGCTCGAGACCTACGGCATCGCCGGCACCTCCGCCACCAACGCGGGCCTCATCATCAGCCTGACGATCGTGATCACGCCGATCCTCGACTCCGCCGTCTCGAAGCGCCGACTCCCGGGCCGCTTCCTGCTCGCATGCCTCGTCGCGGTCGTCGGGGTCGCGCTGCTCGCGGGCAACGGCTCCCTCCGCCCGCTCTCCCCCGGCGACCTGCTGATCCTCGGCGCCGCCGTCGTGCGGGCCGTGCACGTCACGTCGATGCACCGCCTCTCGGCGCGGGCGCCGATGGACTCCCTCCGCCTGACCACGGTGCAGCTCGGCACCTGCGCCGTCGTCTTCAGCGCCGCGTCGCTCGTCGTCGGCGTGCCGATCCCCGAGTACGTCGCGGGGCTCGACCCCGTGGGCACCGGCCTGTTCCTCTACCTCGTCCTGGTCTGCACCGTCTTCGGCTTCCTCGTGCAGACGTGGGCGGTCCGCCGCACCTCCCCCTCCCGCGTCAGCCTCCTGCTGGGCACCGAGCCGGTGTGGGCCGCGGTCGTCGGAGTCGCGCTCGCCCGCGACCCGATCGCGCCGGTCGGCTTCCTCGGCATCGCGCTGATCCTCGCGGGCACGGCCTGGGGCCGCTCCCTCGAGCAGCGGACGACGCCCGACGTGCCGACCGCGGCGGCCGCTCCGGAGGCTCTGCTCGCCCTCGAACCGGAGGACGAGCAACGGCGTCCCGTCGAGCGGTAGCCGGGTCAAGGGACTCGCGTGCGGCGTCCCGATGTGGGGGAATCGGGTCGGGAGGCGTCCGCCGCGGGCGCCGCCGGAGGAGGATCCATGTCGCTCAGCGTGCTGTTCATCGGCGGGACGGGCATCATCAGCGCCGCCTGCGTCCGCGAGGCGCTGCGGCTCGGCCACGACGTGACCGTGCTGAACCGGGGGCGGACGTCGCTCCGCCCGCTGCCCGAGGGCGTCCGCGAGGTGCAGGCCGACGGCCGCGACCGCGACTCCGTCACCGCCGCCCTCGGCGACAAGACCTTCGACGCCGTGATCGACTTCGTCGCCTTCACGCCCGAGCACGTGCAGCAGGACATCGACCTGTTCGCCGGCCGCACGGGCCAGTACGTCTTCATCAGCTCGGCCTCGGCCTACCAGAAGCCGCCGCGCAGCCTCCCGGTCACCGAGTCGACTCCGCTCCGGAACCCCTACTGGCAGTACTCCCGCGACAAGATCGCGTGCGAGGACCTACTCGTGGCCGAGTACCGCGCGAGCGGCTTCCCGGTCACGATCGTCCGCCCCTCGCACACCTACGACCGCACCGCGCTGCCCGTCGACGGAGGCTGGACCGTCGTCGACCGGATGCGCCGCGGCCAGGAGGTGGTCGTCCTCGGCGACGGCACCTCGCTCTGGACGCTCACGCACGCCGACGACGTCGCTGTCGGCCTGGTCGGTCTTCTCGGCGCCTCCGCCGCGATCGGCGAGGCCTTCCACATCACCGGCGACGAGACGCCGACCTGGGACGAGATCCACCGCGACCTCGCCGCGGCGGCCGGAGTCGAGCCGCGCCTCGTGCACGTCGCCTCCGACGCGATCGCCGCGGCCGACCCCGAGCTCGGTGCCGGGATCGTCGGCGACAAGGCGCACTCGATGGTGTTCGACAACGCGAAGATCCGCCGCCTCGTCCCGGCCTACTCCCCCTCGGTGCGCTTCAGCGACGGCGCCCGCGAGATCGTGGAGTGGTACGACGCCGACGAGTCGCGCCGCGTGGTCGACGAGCGGATGAACGGCCTGTTCGACGCGCTGATCGAGCGGTACCGGCCGCGCCCGCTGTGAGGGTCGGGCGGAGGGGTGCGCGAGTCCGCCGGCTCCGCCCCTCCCGGCCGCTGCACCCCGCTCGGCTCCTCCACCTGCGCCGGCGCCCCCGCTCAGCCGATCGGCTCGAGCCGCACCAGGAACCCGCCCGGCACTCCCGGCTGCAGCTCCTGGTACTCGGACGGCACGCGGTAGGAGCCCTCGCCGACCGCGGTCACGGTGAAGGCGACGTCCGTGCGCGTGCCTGCGAGGAAGACGGTGTAGACGTCGGTGCCGTCCTCGGCGGTGCGCTTCCCGGCCGCCGCGCCGACCCAGCGGTGCCCGCCCGGATCGGCCGTCGCCGTCTCCCCGAGGGTCGCGTCGATCGCGGCCGGGTCGACGCCCACGGTGCGGATCCCGTCCTGGCACTCGCGCCAGACGCCCGTGAATCCCGGGTCGGGGTCGGAGTAGCAGAACATCATCGACCCGTCGGGCGCGACGTGCAGGTCGCCGTATCCGCCGACCACCGGCCCGGAGACGGGGGCGGCCGTGGGCCCGGTCGTCGGCTCGGGGTCGGCCGGCGCGGTGCACCCGGCGAGCGCGAGGACGAGCACCGCCACCGCTCCCGCTCGCCACCTCATGTGCGCAACCTACTGGAGCCGCGCCCCCGCCCGTCCGTGTGCCGAGCCGGGAGTCCGCCGGGAGCCGGCCCGCCCTCAGACCAGCCGGCGGCCGCTGAAGCGGTCGACGGGGGCGTCGTGGCGCATCGCCCGCTCGTACATCCGCCGGAACGGCTCGGTGAGCACGCCGTTCGTGCGGTCCAGCGAGTCCTGCCAGGCCACGATCTCCCCCAGCTGCGCGGCGAGATCCGCGCGGAGGGCCGCCTCGTCGACGGTGGTCGAGACGCCCTTCGAGACGACGATCCGGCCCGCGACGATCACGGTGTCGATCGACGAGCCGTTCTCGGAGTAGACGAGCTGGTTCTCGAGCCGCTGGCGCGGGGTGAAGTTCAGCGTCTCGAGGTCGTAGACGACGAGGTCGGCCTGCTTGCCGACCTCGATGCTGCCGGTGACGCCGTCGAGCACGGCGCTGCGCGCGCCTCCGATCGTTCCGGCCGTGAGCACCTCGGACACGGTCGGCCAGGTGGCGATGTCCGGATCCGTGACCTTGTGCAGGAGCGCCGCGGCCTTCACGACGTCGAGCATGCGCGGCGAGTCGCTGCTCGAGCAGCCGTCGGTGCCGAGGCCGAGGTTCACGCCCGCGTCGTGCAGCGCGCGCCACGGGGCGATGCCCGAGCCGAGCTTGAGGTTCGAGATCGGGTTGTGCGAGACGGACGTGCCGGCGGCGGCGATCCGCTCCATGTCGGAGTCGGTGAGCCAGATCCCGTGGGCGAAGGTCGTGTTCGGCGAGAGCGCGCCGATCCGCTCCATGTACTCGACCAGGGTCGAGCCGTAGGACAGCTCGCCGGTCACCAGCTGCGTCTTCGTCTCGAGGACGTGGATGTGGCACTCCGCCCCGTGCTCGAGCGCCAGCTCCGTCGCCCCCACGAGCAGCTCGGGCCCGCACCGCTGAGGAGCGGACGGGGCGACCATGTAGCGCAGCCGCCCGCCTCCCCTCCCGTGCTGGGTCGCGAACGCCTCGCGGCTGAAGGCGAGGTAGCCCTCCGTCGTCGGGCGCGACGCCGACCGCGCCTGGTCGAGGATCTCCGCGGGCACGTACTCCTCGAGGAACGGCATCGTCTCGTGGAAGGGCCTGCTGATCACGTGGCCCGAGATGTTGGCGCGGACTCCGATCTCGTCGTACGCGTCGAAGACCGCGGCGAGCTGCTCCGCGTCCTGGTCCGGGTTCTCGAGCACGTCGTCGACCAGGGTCGTGACCCCGGCCTTCAGCGATTCGAGGGCGAAGAGCGACGAGCGCAGCCGCACCAGATCCGGAGCGACGCGGCTGTTCCCGAGGATCGGATACGACAGCAGCATCCACAGCTCGAGCGGCAGATTGTCGTAGCGGCCCTTGTAGAGGTACTCCCACGAGTGGGTGTGGGCGTTGACGAAGCCGGGGATGGCCAGGCGGTCGCGCCCGTCGATCACCTCGTCGCCCGGCTCGGGGACGAGGCCCGGGCCGATCGCGACGATCAGCTCGTCGACGATGCGGATGCTCGCCGTGATCGGGACGGCGCCCGAGACCGGGTCCATGGTGATCACGGCGGCGTCGACGTCTCGTGGCTCGCGGCCGGACCCTGCAGGGCGGGCACCGAGCCGTTCATGAACAGCCAGGTCAGGGTCGCGCCGATCGCGAAGGAGAGCAGCGCCCGCCAGCGGACGTCCGGCAGCAGCGGCGAGCCGACCGGGGCGAACAGGTGCCCGAAGGAGCGGACGCGCGGCTCGAACACCGTGTAGTGCACCAGCACGATCGCACCCCAGGGGGCGACCCAGCCGACGAGGCCGACCAGCCACGCGTCGAGCGTGGTGGCGAGGTCGTCCTGGAAGACGAAGAACACCGCGGCCGCGAAGGCCAGCACGCCGACGATGAGGCTGAGCGCGCGGCGCCCGAGCCGGATGTCGAGGGCCTGGGTCGCCATGCCGAACGAGTAGATGTTCAGGACGTTGGTCGCGATCGGGCCGTGCACCACCAGGAGCAGCACGGGGATCGCGAGGGCGCCGAAGTTCTCGACGATCAGCTCCCCGGGATCCACGGATCCGTTCTTCGTCGCGAGGGTCGCACCGAGGACGCCGAGCCAGACCACCGGGATGAACTGGCCGAGGACGCTGGCGAGGTAGAGCCCCCGCTTCGAGGAGCGGGGCCCGACGAAGCGGGAGTAGTCGCCGGCGTAGGCGAGCCAGGTGAGGCCCCAGCCGATGCCGATGGCGGTCATCACGATGGACATGGCCGCGATGCGGTCGCCTCCGGTGAGCGCGCCCTCCGCGGGGCCGGCGTAGGACCAGTCGATGTCGAGAAAGAACCAGGCGACGACCGACATGATCGCCAGCACCAGGAGGGTCGGCGGGACGGTCCAGCGCTCGAAGGCGGCGATCGCGCGGTAGCCGAGGAAGGAGATCGCGACCTGCACCGCCATGATCACCGCCGCCACCGCGATCTTCCAGCCGACGTTCGCCTGCTCCGGGTCGACGACGCCGACGGAGCCGAGGAGCGCGATGACGAGGTCGAGGACGATCCAGGTGTTGATGGCGCACCAGCCGATCACGACCACGGCCTGGATGGCGGCCGGGACGTAGTTGCCGCGCCGGCCGAAGATCGCCCGTCCCACGAGCATCCCGGTCGCCCCCGTCCGCTGGCCGAGGAGGACGAAGAAGCCGAACACCGCCATCCCGACGACGTTGCCGAGCACGAGGACGGTGACGGTGTCCGCCAGGCCGAGGCCCATGTTCACGCCGAGGGCGCCGAGCACCCAGTTGATGGGGGCGATGTTGGCGCCGGTCCAGATCCAGAACTGCCCGTCGAGCCGGGCGGTGCGTCGGGAGTCGGGCAGGGGACTCAGCGCGTCCTCGGCGTCGGCGGTGCCGTGCAGGGTGTCGGTGCTCATGGCGGATCCTCTCGGGGAGGGAGATGAAGGGGAGGGCGGGGCGCCCGGTGAGGCTCCACTCTCGTGCGGACCCGTTTCGGGCGGCGCGTCCGCGTGTAAATTCGCCGTGACGCGAGAGGACGTTCTGTATGGCCTACCTGCTGTCGGACGCGATGCGGGATCCGCGCCTCGCCGCCATGCTCCCGGTGGTGGCCGCCGGGCACGCGGCCGCCGAGCGCGCCGTGATCCGCTGGGCACACACGAGCGAGCAGCTCGACATCGCGCCCCTCCTCCTCGGAGGCGAGCTGCTCCTGATGGAGGGCGCGCTCCTCTCGACCGATCAGGACCCGGCGGAGTGCCGCGAGTACGTGCGGTCTCTGGTGGATGCGGGAGTCGGCGCCCTCGCTCTCGAGCTCTCGCCGCGCCTGCCCGCGGTGCCGCCGCCGATCGTCGCGGCGGCCGACGAGCTCGGCCTCCCCGTGCTCGCCCTGCCCCGGCGCGTCCCCTTCGTGCAGGTCTGCGAGAGCATCAACACCCACCTCACCGAGCAGAAGTTCCGGAGCATCCGACTGGCGGACAGAGTGTCCGGTCTGCTGGCCGACGCGGCCTCCGGGGACGCCGGTGTCGACGAGCTCCTGCAGGTCGTCGCCTCCGCGACGGGCGCCTCCGCCTCGCTCGTCTCGCTCACGGGCGACGAGATCGCCCGCGCCTCGCCCGGGCCGGGCGTCGACACGGAGCCGACGGCCGGGACGTTCTCGAACGTGCTGCACGCGGGCGACTCCCTCCTGGGCACCCTGCATCTGCGGGCCCACGCCGACGCCGACCTCCACGCCGTCGCCGTCGCGCTCGACCGGGCGCCGGACGTCCTCGCGATCGCCGTGCTCCGGCACCGCCCGCCGTCGGTCACCGAGCGGCTGACCGCCCAGCTCTTCGCGATCGCATCTGTCGAGCGCGCGGACCAGGCGGCCGACCTCCAGATCGACGCCTTCCTCGGCCGCCTCGGCGCCGGCTCCCGGGAGCGCTACCTCGGCGTCCGGGCCGACACCGGTCACGACGACCGGCGGCTCCGCGCTCTGCTCCGCCTCCTGACGGGCGCGGGAGCGGATCCCGGCCCGGTGCTCTGCGTGGTCGGCTCCGAGCTGCTGGCGCTGCTGCCGTTCGCCACCGCCGCCGCGATGGAGGAGGGCCGCGCGGAGCTGCTGCGCCTCGGCGCCGCCCTCGACTCGGACGCTCTGCTCTGCGTCGGAAGCGGGCTCGGCGGGCAGGAGCGGGTGCCCCGGGAGCTGGCGGAGGTGCGCGGCGCGCTCGAGTGGGCGCCCGCGGGCGGAGTCGTCGACTCGCGCCAGTACCGCCTGGAGCGGTTCGCGAGCTCCCTGCAAAACGATCCGGAGGCGGACGACCTCGTCGAGGAGGTGCTCGGGCCCCTGCGCGCCCAGCGCGGCGAGCTGCTCGCCACCCTCGAGGCCTTCGCGTCGCTGTGGGGGAGCAAGACGGCGACGGCGGCCGCGCTCGGCATCGGCCGGCAGACCCTCTACGACCGGCTCGCGCGGATCGAGGAGCTGATCGGCCCGCTCGACTCGTCGCCGGCCCGCGCCCGGGTCGTCATGACCGCCGTCTTCCTGCACCGGGCGCGCGCGGCGCTCCCGGCGGGCTCGCCTCCGGTCGGGCGGACGTTCCCGCCTCCCGCCGAACGCTGACGCGGCCGGACCGCATCGAACGGCTCAGGCGGGCAGCAGCTCCGCGACGAGCGCCTGCACGCGGGCCCTGATGTCGTCGCGGATCGAGCGGACCTCCTCGAGCGGTCGGCCCTTCGGGTCGGCGAGGTCCCAGTCCTCGTAGCGCTTGCCCGGGAAGACGGGGCAGACGTCGCCGCAGCCCATCGTGATCACGACGTCGGAGGCCTGGACCTGCTCGGTGGTCATCAGCTGCGGGACGGCCTGCGAGATGTCGATGCCCTCCTCCGCCATCGCCTCGATCGCGATCGGGTTGATGCTGTCGCCGGGCTCGGAGCCGCCGGAGCGGACCTCGACGGCGCCGCCGGAGAGGGCGCGGAGGTAGCCGGCGGCCATCTGCGAGCGGCCGGCGTTGTGGATGCAGACGAAGAGGACGGTGGGGGCGGCCATCGGGGCTCCTGGTGTCGAGGGGCGGTGCTCGGAGGAGCACGGGGCGAGGGTAGCGCGCCCGGGCGAACGGCTCGCGGGCCCGCGGAGCCGCAGGAGACTCCGACGGCCGGGTCGGGAATATACCCCCCGGGGGTATGTTGCACTCCCCTGGACCGAACCGGAGGAGACACCATGACCGACCACGCCCACCACCACCCGACCACCTGGCGCGCCGCCGCCCTCGCGACCCTGCACTGCCTGACCGGCTGCGCGATCGGCGAGGTCCTCGGCATGGTGATCGGCTCCGCCCTGGGTCTGCCCGCCCTGGCGACGGTCGCCCTCTCGATCGTCCTCGCGTTCGTGTTCGGCTACGCGCTCACGCTGCGGGGCGTGCTCCGCTCCGGAGTGACGTGGCGCGCCGCCGTCGGCATCGCTCTGGCGGCCGACACCGTCTCGATCGCCGTGATGGAGGTCGTCGACAACACGGTGGTGCTCGCGATCCCCGGAGCGATGGACGCGGGCCTCTCGTCCGGCCTCTTCTGGGGCTCGCTCGCCGGCGCCCTGGCCCTGGCCTTCGTCGTCACGACCCCGGTGAACCGCCTGCTCATCTCCCGCGGCCGCGGCCACGCGGTCGTCCACGGCCTGCACGGCTGAGCCGCGCGGGCCTCGACAGGGCGCCTGCGGCGGCTGCTCGACCAGCAGGAGGCGCGTGCCGATCGAGCCGCCCGGGCCGCGGGCGCCGCGAGATCCCGCCGGGCGTCAGCCCCGCAGGCGGCGGTAGTGGCGGTTGCGGACCGAAAGGATCGCGCCTCCGATCACCGCCGCGAGGAACGAGCCGGCCAGGACGCCGACCTTCACGTGGTCGTCGGACTCGCTGCCCGCGCCGAACGAGAGCTCGCCGACGAGCAGCGACACCGTGAATCCGATGCCGGCCACGAACGCCATGCCGATCACGTCCACCCAGCGCAGCGACGGATCCAGGCCGATGCCGCGGAACCGGGTCAGGAGGAAGGTGCTCCCGGCGATGCCGAGCGGCTTGCCGAGCACGAGGCCCGCGATGATGCCCACGGCGATCGAGTCCTGGAAGGAGTCGACCAGGCCCGCGACTCCGCCGACCGTCACTCCGGCCGAGAAGAACGCGAAGACCGGCACCGCGACCGCGGTCGAGAGGACGCTCCAGCGATCGGCGAAATGGGCGGCGAGGCCGTCGTAGACCGGGCGCCCCTCCGCGTCCGACCCCACCTGCACCCGGGCGCGCTTCGTCGCGACGACCGGCACGGTGAAGCCGAGCAGCACGCCCGCGACCGTGGCGTGGATGCCCGAGGCGTGCACGAGCGCCCATGTCGCCACTCCGAGCGGGATCAGCACCCACCAGGCGCGCACGCCGCGCTGCACGCAGACCGCGAAGACCGCCAGCGGCACCAGCGCGAGCAGGAGCATCACCACGTCGATGCCGGCGGTGTAGAAGACGGCGATGATCGTGATCGCGATGAGGTCGTCCACCACGGCGAGCGTGAGGAGGAACGTCCGCAGCGCCGGCGGGAGGAAGCGGCCGACCACGGCGATCACCGCGACGGCGAAGGCGATGTCGGTGGCGGCGGGGATCGCCCAGCCGTCCAGCGCGGCTCCTCCGCGGGGCAGGTTCACCGCGGTGAAGATCAGGGCGGGGACGGCCACGCCGCCGACGGCCGCGACGATCGGCACGAGCGCCGTCTTCGGGTCGCGGAGCTTGCCGGCGACGAACTCCTCCTTGAGCTCGAGCCCGACGACGAAGAAGAAGATCGCGAGCAGGCCGTCGGCCGCCCACGACCCGACGCTCAGCTCGAGGTGCAGGGCCTCGGGGCCGAAGCGGAAGTCGCGGACCGCGCTGTAGAGCGCGGACGCGGGGCTGTTGGCGACGATCAGGGCGAGGAGGGTCGCGGTGAGCAGGAACGCTCCGCCGACCGTGTCCTTCTGGAGGGTCTGGCGGAGTCCCCGCCAGATCGAGTGGGGGGCCTGATCGGCGGGCAGGGGCTGGTGCGGCATGAGGGGTTCCGTCCGGAGGGGTGGGTGAGCGCGGGGACGCGGCCGCGGGCTCCGGAGGAGGGGCGGTCGCGGGTCAGCCGCGCGGCGGCGGGCAGCCGGCGATCTCGCCGTGCGCGTTCGTCCCCCACGAGCTGAGCCATCCGTTCGTGCCCGAGGCGCGCTTGGTCAGCAGCTGCCGGGTCGGGTACGCCGCGGCGGCGCGCGCGCGGGCGCGGCTCAGCGGAGGGAGGGTCAGGGGCACCTGTCAAGGGTACCGGTGGCGCCCGTGAGGGGGCAGGGTGCGGACGAGCGCGCGGAGATGGGGAGCCGCTCTCCGCATGCTGAGAGAGCCGCGCATGCCGACGCCCGCGCCGATCCCGCCGCCGTCCGGCACCGCGGGCGCCCGGAGCTCGCCTTCGCGGCCGGCGCGGAGGCGCCCGTCGCAGCTCCGTGCTCCTCGGGCGGGAGCAGCCTCGACCCCTGCACGCTCCACCCGGCACCGGTACCCCTACCCGTGGATCCGCCGCAGGCGCATCGTAGGGCTGTGAAGCAGATCCAGTACGCCGGCGCGACCTTCCAGGTGGGGGACGCGGTCGCCGACGCACTCGTCTCCTACGCCTCCGGGCTCGCCGCCCACGGCCGCACCGACAGTGTCGAGCTCCCCGTGCTCGGCGGCGACGGCCACGCGACGGTCGTGACGCTGCTGCTCAACTCCGCGACGAGCCTCTTCGTCTCCGGCGCCGCAGGCCTCCTGCCCGGGCTCGACGAGAAGGCGGTCGCCGCCGACCTCCGCCAGCGGACGCAGTGGCTGGACGCGGTCCCGGCGGTCACCGCCGTGGAGCCGAGCGCTCCGGAGGACCTGATCTGGCTCGAGTTCCCGGAGGTCGCGGCCCTGATGGACCCCGAAGCCGGCGCCCACTCCCCCGCGACGCTCCACCTCGTCGAGCACTCGCCGCGGCGCGACTCCCTCGTCTTCACCGTCGTCTACGTCAGCACGCTCGACCGCGACCTGGGCTCGGGGGAGATCCGCCGGCTGCTCGAGACGAGCCGCCGCAACAACGTCGAGCACGGCGTCTCGGGGATGCTCGTCTTCCGCGGCCGCCGCGTGATGCAGCTGCTCGAGGGCGAGGAGTCGGACGTGCGCTCGCTCTACGCGCGGATCCTCGCCGACCCGCGGCACGAGGGCGTGGTCACCGTCTGGACCAGCGTGCACGAGCAGCGCCGGTTCCCGGACTGGTCGATGGGCTTCGACGAGCTCGACCTGCCCGTCGAGCGGCCCGCCTCCTGGCCCGAGCCGGACCTCCCCGAGCAGTCGATCGACGCCGTGGCGGACGACTACCTCCGCCGCCGGTCGGAGGCGCTGCGGAGCGCGCTGGTGAGCAGCGACCCCCTCGTCGCGAGCCTCGCCGTCATCCTGCACGGGCACCGCCCGGAGCGCGTCCTCGAGGGCGGCGCCGGAGTGCGGCTGCGCTGCGCCGAGTGCCGCGCCTTCGACGCCCACGACGGGTACGACTCCTACCCCTGCGCGACCGCGAGGACCGCGATCCAGGCGCTCGAGGCGGCCTGACGCGAGCCGGGCGGCCGTGCGGGATCACCGTCCCGGGGCGCTCCGAGCGCACCCCCCTTCCGCGGGTCTGCGCAAGCCCGTCCGCTCGCTCCGGCGCGCCCCTAGGGTGAGGCCATGACCGATCCCGGCGCGGCCCGCCACGACGTCCTCATCATCGGCGGCGGCAACGCCGGACTCTCGACCGCGGGACGGCTGCGGCGCTCCGGAATGGACGACGTCGCGGTGATCGAGCCCCGGTCGACCCACGTCTACCAGCCGATGCTCTCCCACGTCGCGGGCGGCACAGCACCCGCCTCCGCGGCGACCCGGCCCCAGGGCTCGGTGACGCCGAAGGGGGTCGTCTGGATCCAGGACCGCGTCGAGACGATCGACCCGGTCGCGCACACGGTCACCCTCCTCTCCGGCCGCACCGTCGGCTACGGGCAGCTCGTCGTCTGCCCCGGGATCCAGAAGGACTGGGCCGCGGTCCCCGGGCTCCAGGAGGCGATGGACTCGCCGTTCGGAGTGTCGAACTACGAGTACGAGTACGCCCGCAAGGCGTCGCAGGTGCTCCGCGAGGTCCGCTCCGGCACCGTCGTCTTCACGCAGCCCGGCGGCCCCGGCACCTGCTCCGGCGCCTCGCAGAAGCCGATGTACCTCGCCTGCGACTACTGGCGCGCGACCGACGTCCTCGACCGCATCCGCGTCGTGCTCGTCGTGCCGACCCCCACCCTGTTCGGGATGCCGCTGATCGACTCCGAGCTCGAGCGGAAGGTGGCGGAGTACGGGATCGAGGTCCGCTACGGCCGCGAGCTGGTCGAGGTCGACGCGGCCGAGCGGAGGGTCGTCCTCGCCGTCGACGAGCGCGCGACCGCCCTCCCCGGCCCCGACCGCGCGCGGCGCTCGACCGACGGCCCGCGCGAGACGCTGTCGTACGACGTGCTGCACGCCGTGCCCCCGCAGTCTTCCCCCGACTGGCTGGCCGGCACCGGGCTGGCCGCAGAGGGCGACGAGGGCGGCTTCGTCGAGGTCGACCCGCTGACCCTGCGGCACCCGCGGTTCCCCGACGTCTGGGCGCTCGGCGACGCGGCGGCCACGGTCAACTCGAAGTCCGGAGGAGCGCTGCGCCAGCAGACCACCACGCTCGCGAAGAACCTCGTCGCCGCGCAGAAGGGCCGCCCGCTCCCCCGCGTGTACAACGGCTACTCCGTCTGCCCCTTCGTGGTCTCGCGCTCGAGCGTGGTGTTCGCCGAGTTCGACGACCGCTACCGCCCGAAGCCGACCGTCCCCTTCTGGACGGGCCTGGCGAAGGAGCGGCGCCTCACCTACCTCGCCGACCGCCGCGTCCTGCCGTGGGTGTACTGGAATCTGATCCTGCAGGGACGGGCCTGAGCGTCCTCTTCCGGACATGTCCGGAAGAGGCGCTTGCCGCTGCCGGAGGCGCTCCCGAGACTGAGGGGTCGGCACCACCGTCCGACGTGCCCCCTCGTCTCCTGGAGGACCCGATGCGGCCCAGCCCGACTCCCGACCGCTCCGGCACCGCGCGATGACGACCGCGCAGGACTGGGGGCCCTCGACCGACGCGGGCTCCGCAGGCGGTCCGCCCGCCTCGCGGAGGCAGCGCGTGCGCGCCTGGATGCGCGGCGGCTCCTTCGGGCCGACCGGCCTCACCCGGCGCGGCTGCCTCCTGGTGCTGGCGTCGGTGCTCGTGGTGGCGGTGCCGGTCGTCGCGCTGACGCTCGCGCACGTCGACCCGCACGCGTCGCTGAAGGTCTGGATCCTGGCGATCACGCTGATCGCGCTGGTCGGAGCGCTGCTCCGGGTCGTCGCCGACGCCGGTCCGGACCCGCAGGCCGACCTCGATCGCGCGGGCAAGGCGGTCGGAGCGGTGGCCGCGGCCTACACGGCGCTGGCCGTGATCATCGACTGGGGGATGCTGCACCTCTGAGGCGCGGTCAGCGGGCCTCGTCGCGCGGATCGTCCGTGCCGTCGGGAGCGCTGCCGATCACGTCCGGTGTCCCGCCGGTGCCGCCCTGCGCGCTCCTGGTCCCGTCCCGCGCCGCCCGCTCGTCCTCGAGCCGGCTGAGCCAGCCCGGACCCTCGCGCCGCAGCCGCTCCGCCTCCGGACTCCGGACGGGCGGCGCCGCCGGCCGCCGCAGGAGCCGCACCTGCCGGACCGCGCCGAGCACCACTCCGGCGCCGAACAGCGGCAGGCCGAGCAGGAGCACCAGCCACAGCGGCGCGTGCCGGCGTCCGCCGCCGACGACCGCGCCGAGATCCCAGCCCGCGTCCGCCGCCAGCCAGAGCATCCCCGCCACGAAGACGGCGCTCATTAGCGAGAGCGCCCAGGGCTGCGCGAGGAGGAGCGCCTGCGTGCGCTCCGTGCGGAAACCCTTCGCCATGCGCCGATCCTAGGCGGGCGTCAGCCGGCGAGGATCCGGTCGACCAGCCCCTGCGCGTCGCCCTCCGCGGGAACGATCTGCACGGTGTCGCCCTCGATCGGCTGCATCACGGAGAGCGCCGACTCGACCCGGTCGCCCACGCGGAGGAGGAGCCGGGCGTCGGCCCCCTCGTCGATGGCCGCCTGCGAGCCGCGGCGCAGGAGGGCGGCGCCCGCCTCGTCGAACCGGACGTCGACGACCCCCGTGCTCGGATCGGCCTCGACCGCGGCGACGCCCGCGCGGGTGAAGTCCTCGGGATCGACGAGGACGTCCTGCCCGCCGACCGGGACGCACTGCGGATCGGAGCCGGGCTCGCAGAGCGCCGAGACGGCGACCCCGAGGCCGCCGACGGGCTCCGGAGTGGCGGACGGGGACGCCGCGAGCGACGACCCGGCGGAGCAGCCGGTCAGGGCGAGCAGGAGGAGCGCGGCGGCTCCGGGGGCGGTGCGGCGGATCACGGGGTCTCCTCGGGTCGCGTCGGAGCGCGCCACGATACCGAGGCTCCGGCGCTGCGGCCACTCGGCGGCACAGCTCGGGCGGAGCAGCTGCGGGCGGAGCGGCCGGTCCGCGGCCCGGCGGGGCAGGCGGCGGCGACCCGCCCCTCAGAGCCGGACGACCAGCTTCACCGCCGACACACCCTCGTGCAGCCGGTCGAGGGCGGGCTGCAGCGCGGCGAGCCCCTCACCCACCACTTCGGGCGCGGGGGCGCAGACGTGGCGACCCTCGGCGAGCGCCGACGGCAGGTGGTCGCGCCACAGCATCGGCCCCACCTCGTTCGTCATCAGCGAGCCGCCCCAGACGAAGCGGGCGCGGATGCCGCGGCGACGGGCCGCGATCTGCAGCGCCGCGGTGCCGCCGACCAGGCGCAGCATCGTCCGCACGAAGGCGGCGCTGACACCGCGCCGGCGCGGGAGCGAGCCGAACGAGACGGAGGGGCTGGCCAGGGCGACCCGTCGCGCTCCGGTGCCCGCGGCCACCGCCACCGACGGGGCACCGGAACCCGTCCCGATCGCGAGCACCCCCGCGACCTCGTGGCCCGCGAGCGCCGCCACCAGGTCGGCGACGACGGTGGGGCTGCGGTAGTCGAGCACGATCTCGGCGCCCAGCTCGCGCATCCGATCGTGGTTGCGGGGCGACGCGGTCGTCGCCACGCGGTGCCCGGAGGCGACGGCGAGCTGGATCGCGTTGCTCCCCACGCTCGTCGTCCCGCCCCAGACCACGACCGTCTTGCCCGTCGGCCGGACCGGGACGCTCAGGTGCGGCAGGGCGAGGTGGTCCCGCTGGAACAGCGCCGTCGCCGCCGTCGAGACCGCGAGCGGCAGCACCGCCGCCTCCTCGAAGCCCAGCCGGTCGGGGATCGGCGCCGCCAGGTCCTCGCGCACGACCGTGTACTCCTGGAAGGCGCCCTCGTCGCGGTTCCGCCGCCCGCGCTCCATCCCGACCGCGTACGCGACGACCCGGTCGCCGACGGCGAAGCGCGTCACTCCAGGGCCGACCGCCTCGACCACTCCGGCCACGTCCTCCCCGAGCACCGCCGGGTACGGCACCCACCGGAACATCAGATCGCCCGTCCACTGCTTCATCTCGTCGACCGGATTCACGGCCAGGGCGCGGTTGCGCAGCAGGACCTCCCCCGGACCGGGGACGGGCATAGGAGCGGGGCGGACGACGAGGTCGGCCCGCGGGGCGGTCAGCAGGGCGGCGGCGTTCTCGGGCACGGGCGGCTCCAGTCAGAAGTGATGGCAGGACGTGTCGTCACACTACTCCTGATGACACGTCGTGTCGTCAGCTATCCTGGGCAGATGTCACGCTGGGCCCCCGATGCCGCCCTCCGCCTCGAGCAGGCGGCGATGGAGCTCTTCGCCGAGCACGGCTACGCGGGCACCACCGTCCCCGCGATCGCGGAGCGCGCCGGGCTCACCACCCGCACTTTCTTCCGCCACTTCGCCGACAAGCGCGACGTCCTCTTCCTCCGCGAGCGCGAGTTGCCCGAGATCGTCGGCCGCCTGCTCGCCGGCGCCCCCGCCGGCCTCGCGCCGATGGACCTCGTGATGCACGGCCTCGAGGCGGCCGCCTCGGGCGACCTCCAGACCTGGCGCGCTCAGATTTCCGCCCGCCGTGCCGTCGTGCGCTCCGAGCCGCAGCTGCGTGAGCGCGAGCTCCTGAAGTCGGCCGCCCTCGCCGAGAGCATGCGCGCCGCCCTCGTCGACGCCGGAGTCGCGCCGGAGGACGCGGCCCTCGCCGCCCTCGCGGCCTCCGCCCTCTTCGACCTCGCCCTGGAGCGCTGGCTCGCCGCACCCGAGGGGTCCCTCCTGGTCGACGTCCTCCGCGCCGAGCGCGCACGCCTCGGCGCACTGCTCGCGCGCTGACCCGCACGCCGCTGTCGATACGTCGCGAACGGTCGTCCTCCGCGACGGGAGGCGGCCGTTCGCGACGCCTCGGACCGGCGAGCGGGGGACGATCCGCTCAGAGCGCCCAGGGGAAGGCGGGGGCGTTCGAGCGGGCGCCCTGCGCGGCCTTCGAGCGGCCGGGCTCGCCGAGCTCGGCGAGCAGCGCCTCCGACTCGCCGACGAGGACCGCGAGCGCGCCGGGCGTGAACCAGTCGGGACGGAGGGCGAACAGGAGGTCCTCGGTCGCCGTATTGCCGCTGGCGCCCGGCGCGAAGGGGCAGCCGCCGAGGCCGCCGAGCGCGCCGTCGACCACCGCGGCCCCGGCCTGCACGGCGGCGATCGCGTTCGCGACGCCCGAGCCCCAGGTGTCGTGGCCGTGGAACACGATCTCGCGCGGCGGGGCCTCCGCGGCCACGCGCGAGACGAGCGACGCCACCTGGCCGGCGTGCGCCTGCCCGAGCGTGTCGCAGACGACCACGTCGGCCGCTCCCGCCGCTCGCGTGTCGCGCGCGATCGCGAGCACGCGCTCCGGGTCGACCGGGCCCTCGAACGGGCAGGTGAAGGAGGTGGCGATGCACAGCTGGATCCGCCCGCCGACGCTCTCGGCGAGCGCGACCGCCTCCGGCATCGCGGCCATGCTCGCCTCGGTCGGCCTGCCGACGTTGGCGAGGTTGTGCGAGTCGGACGCCGAGAAGCAGTACTGGAAGCGGCGCGCCCCCGCGGCGGCCGCACGCTCGACGTGGCGCGGAGTCGCGACCCACACCCAGCACCGCTCCAGCTCCTCGGGAGTGAGCGCGGCGATCACGTCGAGGGTGTCGGCCATCGGAGGGACGAGGTCGCCGCGCGCGAGCGAGCCGATCTCGAGCTCGGGCACTCCCGCGGCGAGCAGCGTGCGCGCGAGGTCGACCTTGCGCTCGGTCGTCAGGAGCTTGCCGGTGAGCTGCAGGCCGTCGCGGAGGGTGACGTCGCGCAGGCGCGCGGAGGCGAGCGCGGTCACCGGCCGGCCTCCTCGGCAGCGGCGGCGGAGGGAGCAGCAGCAGCCCCGCCGGCGGAGGGAGCAGCGGGACCGGTCCGCCGGAGCATCCCCAGCACCTCCTCGGTGTCCTGGCCCAGGTCGGGCGCGAGCGAGCGGATGGGGAGGGAGCGGCCGCCGAGCACCGGCACGATCCCCGGGAAGCCCACGCCGCGCAGGGTGCCGCCGGCGTCCTCGACGTCGAAGGCCTGGATCATGTCGCGCGCCGCGTACTGCTCGCTCGCGCTGATGTCGGCGGCCGTGTAGATCGGGCCGGAGGGGACGCCCTCGTCGTCGAGGACCGCGAGCGCCTCGGCGGCGGTGCGGCCCGCCGTCCACGCGCCGATCGCGGCGTCCAGCTCGTCGCGCCGGGCCCAGCGCTGCTCGTTCGAGGCGAGCGCCGGGTCCTCGCCCAGGTCGGCGCGGCCGATCACCGCCATCAGCCGCTGGAAGATCGCGTCCGCGTTCCCCGCTATCACGATGCTCGCCCCGTCGGCGCAGGTGTAGGCGTTGGTCGGGGCGATGCCCTCCATCCGCCCGCCGACGCGCTCCCGGACGATGCCGTGCGCCTGGAAGTCGGGGATCAGCGACTCCGTCATCGAGAACATCGCCTCGTGCAGCGCCACGTCGACGACCCGCTCCGCCAGCGGTGCCGGATCCAGCCCGGCGGAGCGGCGGGTCTCGCGCTGGAACAGCGCCATCATCACTCCGTAGCCCGCGTACAGCCCGGCGATCGAGTCGCCGATCGAGACGCCGACGCGCACGGGCGGCCGGTCCGGGTCGCCGACCAGCTCGCGGAACCCGCCCATCGCCTCCGCGACCGCCGCGAACCCGGGCCGGGCCGACAGCGGGCCGGTCTGCCCGAACGCGGAGATGCGGCCGATCACGATGCCGGGCCGGGCCTCGTCGAGCACGTCCGGCCCGATCCCCCAGCGCTCGAGCGTGCCGGGCCGGAAGTTCTCGAGCACCACGTCGCACTCGGCGACCAGGCGGCGGACGGCGTCCCGCCCCTCGTCCGTGCGCAGGTCGAGCGCGATCGAGCGCTTGTTGCGGTTGATCGTGTGGAAGAGGAGCGAGGTCTCGGACCCCTCGTGCAGCCGCCAGCGGCGCAGCTCGTCCCCCGTGCCGGGCCGCTCCACCTTAATCACCTCGGCGCCGAAGTCGGCGAGCAGTCGGCCAGCCGTGGGCGCCGCGATGAAGTTGCCGAGCTCGAGGACGCGGACGCCCGCGAGCGGGAGGGGTGCGGTCATGGCACGGCCTTTCGCTCCCGTCGAGGCTAGCGCGGAGGACGGCGCCACCCCCTGCCCTCACGCGGACGCCCGACCTACACTTGCCGGACATCATGCGCAGACACACCCTCACTCCGCGACCGGACTGGCGAGCCCGCTGCGACGAGATCGGCTTCAGCTTCTACGACCTCCCCTCCGAGGGCGGCCGCCCCTACTGGAACGAGTCCGCGGCCTACTCCTTCGAGCCCGCCGAGATCGACCTGCTCGAGCGCACGACCTCGGAGCTCTTCGACCTCTGCATGGAGGCCTGCGAGCTCGTGGTGCGGAAGGGCCGCTTCGCCGAGTTCGGCATCCCGCCCCGCTTCCACGAGCTGGTGCGCACCTCGTGGGACGAGGACGACCCCACGGTCTACGGCCGCTTCGACCTCGCCTACGACGGCGCGGGCGCGGTGAAGCTGCTCGAGTTCAACGCCGACACCCCGACCTCGCTGGTCGAGACCGCCGCGGCCCAGTGGCAGTGGCTCGTCGAGACGAAGGGTCCCGACGCCGACCAGTTCAACAGCCTGCACGAGCAGCTCGTCGAGCAGTGGCGCCACCTCCGCCTCGAGCGCTGGAGCCTCGACGAGGGCGCCCGGCTGCACCTCGCGTCGCTGCACGACTCCGGAGACGGCGAGCTGATCGTCGAGGACGCCGACACCGTCGCCTACATGGCCGAGACCGCGGCGCAGGCCGGCTTCGACCCCAAGCTGATCTTCGTCGAGGACATCCGCTACGAGCTCGACGGCGCCGGCTTCCTCGACGGCGACGGCGAGCCGATCCGCCACGTCTTCAAGCTGTACCCGTGGGAGTGGATGCTCGGCGAGCAGTTCGGCGGCCTCCTCCTCGACCGGCGCGAGCGCACCCGCTGGGTCGAGCCGGCGTGGAAGCTCCTGCTCAGCAACAAGCAGCTGCTGGTGGTGCTGTGGGAGATGTTCCGCGGCCACCCGAACCTGCTGCCCGCCTCCGTGCATCCGCTGCCCGGCACCGCCCAGGTGCGCAAGCCGCGCCTGGGCCGGGAGGGCGCGAACGTGACGGTCCTCGACGCCGACGGCTCGGTCGTCGCCGAGAACGGCGGGAGCTACGGCGCCGAGGGCTTCATCCACCAGGAGCGCGCCGAGCTGGCCCGGGTCGACGGGAAGACCGTCGTCATCGGCAGCTGGATCGTCGGCGAGACGCCGGCCGGCATCGACGTGCGCGAGACGAGCGGCCTGATCACCGGCGACCTGGCGGAGTTCGTCCCCCACTACATCGAGGGCGGACGGAGCGACGGGGTCGCGACGGCCGCGGACGGCGCGTCGGCCGCCTCCCGCCCCGGGCGCGGGAGCGCCGTAGGCGGGGGTGGCGC